>JARGFK010000018.1 GCA_029211065.1 Desulfobacterales bacterium | reverse complement strand
AAAAATACCCATTTAGTTTTCAATCAAACAGCTAATAATATCACAGAATAATTAAGCCGGTTTCACATCAACCCTTCTCTTTTTTAACACTGAATGTTACTAAATATTTTTTTTAATTGCCTAAAATAATCATCCGTATTTTTCATATTCAAAACCCAGAGATTATAGCGTTTTTCAAAAAGAATGGACTGATTTTCAGCATAAGAAACCGGATAGACCAGCACGGGTATTTCTTCCGTCCCAAAATTTGAGGAAAGTTCGGATAATACCCGGTAGAAAATATCTCTGGGAAGTTGATCCGAATCGATGACAAACACCTGGATACAGCGTGTCAAATCAGAAAGATTCAGACCGATATCGGAAATATTGACCATGATAACCGCTTTGAGACTGCTCCCTTTTTTTAAAGAATAAAGAACCCGCTCCCTTTTAAACCCCAGCTTTCTGTATTCCTCGCTAAGCTCACCCATGTCCACCAGGTTGGCTTCAAGTTCCAATCCCGCCAGCATCAGGCCGCCGGATGTAAATTCATAATAATGCGCCAGTTCCTTTAAATCGCCGGGTTCGGTTCTTGTCAGGGTCCATCCATCGCCTTCTTCAAAGCCATGATTTTCCGTATTGCGGTAATGAAAATAGGCAAACGTATCCACTGAACACCCTTTGGGATCGTTGATGCCCCTGCTGACCCCTCCGAAAATTCTTTCCGGAAACTTGTTTTCAGGTCTGAAGTAACAGAATACAAAATTCATATTTGCTGAGCATAGCCGATGAGAATCATTTATAAAACGACCGATCTGGTTTAATACTGAAAGCCCTGCCCTGGGGGAGGCTGAAACACTGGCGGCATGGTGCTGAATCAACCAGGACTTGTTATAGAACCGGAGCATCGCCATATGCCCCATAATACGTCCTTTATCCTGATAGGTGAAATGCCGGGCAATCGTAGGATTGGACGTATACAGCCTTTGGTAGGTTTCCTTTATGTTGTCTCTATTTTCCTTAAAAAAGTTATATTTTTGGGGATAAATAAAACCTGATTCAAAAAAGAAATCCCAGAGAGCATCCATGTCGATGAAGCCGCTCAGATAAGAACGTCTGTCGGCCGCCTGGTGCAAAAGCGATAGAAGTTTGCGGTGTTCTTCAATATCCATATCCAGAAGGGCCAGACCGCATCTCAGAAGATGGTCTTTTTCTTTCGCTTCTTCATTTTTCTTTCGGTAAACAACCTGGGCTTTACAGGTGATCGTAAAACTGCCGGCAAAATCCAGTTTTGCTTCGGTTATAATCATCCCCGGCAGCAGAACCGAATGGTCTCTGTTTTCTTCAACGGCAAAGCCGGAACCGGAAATATCAAAGACTTTCAGGTTTTCCAGCTTTTGGGTCATGGGGTGCCGGAATATCATATTCGGCAAAGGGACTAATTGCTGACGGGTGCTGCGAAATTCTTTCGGCTTGAATCGACGGATTTCATTTTCAGTCGGTTCCAGTATAAAACTTTTAGTTGTACGCCCATCGATCTGATTGATAATACGGCAACTGCCGGTATAAAAGGTTTGGCATTCGTCAAAAAACATCACATTTAGCGGCAGTTCCGGGTTAATCCACTGAAACGTTTGAAGCGGCGAGGTATCGATTTCGACGTTAAAGGACATCGGGCTGAATTCAAGCAATTCCCCGGTGAAGCAGGCACTGTTCTGTATCAGCTGCGCTTTGACATCTATGCACGGGTGTCGTTTCACTTTTCGCAAACCGATTGAGCGGCTGGTATCCGGCAGAAGCATCCGGACGCCTTCATTATTAATACTTGCCGATTCTGATTTTACCAGTATTACTTTGGGACCGTCCGGCACAAGAATGTCCAAAAGTTGATAGGACCCCGAATCATGTTCGTTTCCAGCTGTTTCCGCCCAGGCACATACCAGTTCATCTCCCAGACATGGCAGCGGCATGGCAATTCGGATTATCGTGTGGTTGTACTTTATATGGCGCAGATTAACCAGGAGAGTGCCGCCTTTAAAATTAATGGCGTTCAGCTTGTTGATCAGGCGTTTTTTTTTGACCTTTTTCCCGTCGCAAAGGTCTTCTCTTTGGGTAATACGGTCTATTAGAGGTGGAAATTGATGAACATTCTCCATCGCCCTATAACATTCCTTTCTTTATTAGTAGAGCATGGACAAAAGGATGCTGGCCTAATCTGTACATATCGCTAAAAAGAATTATGCACAATATATAGCATACCCAACAGGCTGACACAACAATATAAAGAAAAAATGCGCTTCAACACCTTTTACGGAGCCGGGTGTCTTTGCCCCGATTTTTCGAAAGTAATTTACAAATCAAACCTTGAACTTGAACGCACCGGGTGCTTTCTTTTGCCGGGCAATTCTTAACGCAGGGGAATAAATCGGACCAGAAGTTGGAACTTGACTTTAGGGGCTGTTCCGTTATAGTTTTGTATATCCTTTTGATGTCTTCTATTCGCGTTCATTTTGGGTTCAAGCTGTATAATTATCAGTTTCTGTTTCAACTGCCACTCCACACTTGTTTCTGGATATCGGTTTTTTTCTATTTTTAACTGAAAAAATGACCGGCTGATTTAGAATCGTTTCCCATATCCTAAAAATTTTGGGTTGGTATATATAGACGCCACCCATTAACACCGGCACTGAATGCGCACCTATAGTGCCATCATACATAAAGTGGGGATCAGGCCCATATAACCGGAAGATTCTTATGATAACCCAGAATGAAAGGAGGATAACATGACTGACAGTGTATACAAGATTGTCGATCTGGTAGGAACGAGCGCAAAATCGTGGGAGGACGCCGCAAAGAATGCTGTCGAAACAGCGTCAAAAAGTTTGAGAGAATTGCGGATTGCTGAAGTCACCAAGTTGGATATGAAAGTCGAAAAGGGTAAGGTTATTGCCTACCGCGCCAGAGTAAAACTGTCGTTTAAGTATGGATCAGATAAATAGTTTGTTATGAACAACACGCTCTGGCAGTCGTCGCTGGGAGTTTTAAGCGGCGGCTGCCAGAGTTCCCTCCCGGATACCATCACTCCCTTCCCAATAGATTATCGCCGTTTTTATAAATATTTTCCGATTCATTTTTTCCCATTGGAATGCCTCCCTGAAACCGCTGGATGTCGGCCTTAAGTACTATATATTGTATTTTTATTCTTGACGAGTAGGATATGTTGTATTACTTATATATAACTTGGTTGTTTCTTATATTCATTTTTTTAGTCTTATCGAAAATTTTGTGAGGCGTTTTGCCCAAAAGACAGGTCGTTCTAATTTGGATCAGATCGCAATTGCACCGTGCAACCCATTCAACTTCATCATCAGAAAGCTTGCGTTGCCATTAGCTGAAGGAGGGGAAAAGTTATGATTGATGCAGAAAAATTACACAAACTGTTTGACGAAAATCCCGACAAGTCCGTTATCGGTTTTGAGGGTAAATGCCACGATTGCAGTCGTGATGTAAAAGTTGACGTATCCCTGGTGCCGGAAGGTTTTATGGTTTTAGGCGGCGCAGTATACGAACCCCAACCGGAGCAGTATTTTACCAAGTGCGATGCCTGCCATGAAAAAAATCCCATTTTGACAAATTATCAAAAATGTGAGGTCTACAGCCGGGTAGTCGGTTATTTAAGGCCGGTTTCGCAATGGAATGAAGGAAAGCAGGCAGAGTTTAACAATCGGAAAACCTTTGATATTGCCAAATAGGATTAAAATTTGAGTTTTACCCTTTGGAATAGTAGGTTTTGCATTCCACAAGGAAGGCTCCGAAATTGAGGAAATGAGGGCGTTTTGCAAAGGTCTCAAATTTTAGTTGAAAGCTGTACCGGTTTTTACGCCCAGCGCCTTTAAAATTTTGGCCATCGGACAAAACCCGGTAATAGACGCCTGAATCAGATTTGCGCCGACAAACGCCGTAAACCACAGCCAGTTATGGCTGTGAATTAGAGACAGCAGTAAGCTGATCAGTATAAAGATACCCGCAACCATCATTACCAAACGATCTATCGTCATCATCGCAGACTCCTTTTTTCAAAAGAATGCTGACAGGATCCACACTGATATTCATATATCGGTATTGGAACGCTCCTTGTCACTGTTTATTGATATATAGAACCCGAAAATTTTAAAAAGTTACAGATCCAGTCACTTCGAACCGTCAACCGCATAGTTGGCAAGCTTTTCCAGCGCCAGCACCATGGCGGAATGATCCAAGTCTGCGCCCTTCTCCTGCGCAGCCACGGCATTAAACAGCTCCTGGGCCGTGGCGGTATTCGGCAGGCTCAGTCCCAGGCTTCGTGCCGTCTGCAGCGCCAGGTTTAAATCTTTCTGGTGCAAACGGATCCTGAATCCCGGTTTAAACGTGCGCGCGATCATACGCTGACCATGCAGGTCAAGGATGCGGCTTTGGGCAAACCCCCCTAAAAGCGCTTCCCTTACTTTGGCCGGGTCGGCCCCGGCTTTAGCCGCCAGGAGCAGCGCTTCACCCACGGCCTCAATGGTCAAAGCCACCACGATCTGATTGGCCACTTTACAGGTCTGACCGTCGCCGCTGGGGCCGATGTGAACAATATTTTTACCCATCAGTTCAAAGTATGGTTTAATTTTGGCAAACACGTCCGCTTTCCCGCCGACCATAATGGACAGGGTCGCATTTTCAGCGCCGACCTGTCCTCCGGACACCGGCGCATCCAGCATTTCAACGCCTTTGGCTGCAAGCTTTTCGGCAAACTCCTTTGTGGCAATCGGCGAAATGGAGCTCATATCCACAACGATTGAACCTTTTCTGACCGTCTCAGCCACACCCTTGGGTCCGAACAGAACCGCCTCCACATCGGGGGTGTCCGGGACGATGATAATGATGATATCCGCTTTTTCCGCAACTTCAGCGGAACTGCCGCAAGCCACCGCACCTTTTCCAGACAGCTCCTTAACCGGTGGATTATGATGATCATAAACCCGAACCGTATGGCCGGCCGCAACCAGATGTCCTGCCATCGGTTTTCCCATTATTCCCAGTCCAATAAATCCGATATCCGCCATTTTTTCCTCCTTTGCTACCTATTTTTTATAAATGTGAGCGTCTCCTCTGTTTGCCGACTGGGGATATATTCACACCCGATCCAGCCCGCATAACCGGCCTGATCAATCGACAGAAACAGCTTTGTAAAATTAATTTCGCCGGTGCCGGGTTCATGTCGCCCCGGAACATCTGCCAGCTGCATGTGCGCAATCCGCTCAAGATGCGACTTGATCGTTTGGGTCAGGTTGCCCTCCATGATTTGCATGTGATAGATATCATACTGCAGCCAGAGATTGGGATGATCGACCTCGTCCACCAATGCCAGCGCATCTGCTGTCCGAGACAGATAAAAACCGGGCACGTCCTTAGTATTGAGCATCTCCACCAGCAGCTGAATCTTCTCCTTTTCAAGTGCTGCTGCGGCAAACCTTAAGTTCTTAACCAGCGTCTCACGAAATACCTCCGGGCGAACCCCGGAAGGAACAATGCCGACCAGACAATTCAGCCGTGGGCATCCGAGCGCCTTGGCATAAGGGATTGCCTGCTCAACGCCGGATTTGAATTCATCAATCCGATCCGGAAAGCCCGCAATCCCCCGCTCGCCGGCCTCCCACTTACCGGCGGGCAGATTGTAAAGCACCTGTTTTAACCCATTTTGCTTTAACGCATCCGCCAGCTGTTCGGACGGCCAGGCATAAGGAAACAAATATTCCACGGCTTTAAAACCGGCTTTGGCAGCCAATTTAAAGCGATCCATAAAATCAACTTCCGTGAACAGCATGCTCAAATTTGCGCTGAATCGGGGCATTGAAACGTCCTCCAAAGGGACAAGAATTGAAAAGATGAAGTGCTGGACTTTTTGCTCGATGTTTTCTCTATATGTGAAACGCTTTTATTTGTCAAAGCACAAGCCGACATTGAAACATGGCTGAAAGTCGGATACGTTTTTCGGGTAAGGGGTAAACGGATTCAATCCGTGCTTAAAAGAACAATTCACATCTACGGCAAGTGAACCCTCCCCGGGACGACTCATCAACAGCTCCATTTGAGCCCTTCAGCATAAAGCGCCGGGCCGAAGGGATTGCCGGCAAATCATACATCTATTTTTTGGGATTCAGGCTTCCCATACGATAGCCGCTAAGGTCCAGGGCAACAAATTTAAACCCCAGCTTTTTAAAATAGACCCCCACGCGCTTTCTTACGCCGGGGGTTGCAATTCGGGCAATGTCTCCCGCTGCCACCTCGATCCGGGCGGTTTCACCTTCGTGTCGCACCCTTACCTCTCTGGACAGCCCCAGTTTGCGTATATAGTTTTCCCCGGCATCCACCTGCTTGAGCTTCTCAGCGCTAATGGGCTGGCCATAGGGAATCCGGGACGCCAGACACGCCAGCGAGGGTTTATCCCAGGTGGGAAGTTTTAATTTTTTTGAGATTCGGCGGATTTCCGCCTTGGTAAGCTTGACCTCGCTTAAAGGGCTCCGGATCCCCAGTTCCCGGGTCGCCCGCATGCCGGGACGAAAATCTTTGTGGTCATCCAGATTGGCCCCGTCCAGGACATAGTTAATTTTTCTTTTCCTGGCCAAAGTAACCAAGGCGCCGAAACGGTGATTTTTGCAGATATAACACTTGTCCAGCGGATTTTTCTTAAAATCAGAAATATCCAGCTCCTTTGATTCCAGCAAAATGTGCTCCACCCCCATGAACCGGGCAAGCCGGACAGCGTCTTTGCGTTCTATTTCCGGAGTGGTTGCCGACAGCGCCGTTACGGCCAAAACATTTTCACCCAATACGTCTTTGGCGACCCTTAAAAGCAGGGTGCTGTCCACGCCGCCGGAATAAGCGATCATGACCCGCCCCATATCCTTCAACAGCTTTTGCAGGTTTTGATATTTGTTCATTCTGTGTCCTTTGTTGTCTATACCCAAACAAAGTAAATTATAAAAAAATTAACACAGTGGATCTGAAATGTACAGATGAAATCATTCCCATAGCCGGGCTAACGATCTTTTCAATTTAATGTTGAAAAAAAAGTTTGCTGCAGATAGTTTTACTGAAACATCAGGTTGAACCATTTCAGAATGCTCGGCCTTTTAAGAAATACGTCCATTTTGTTTAAACTTTTCACAAACGCTAAAGGACCTATATCCGTTAAATCTGATAGGAGGGAAATGTGATGGCCGTAAGAAAAGCCAGTCTGGATGACATCGAACCCATGCATTTAAGCGGTCGCGATCTCCGCTGGATCGTCACCCCGGAAACCATCGGGGCTGAATCGTTGAGTATCGCGATAATGAACTGCTTTCCTAAATCTGTTGTAAAACCGCTTCACAGCCATAAAGATATTGAAGAAGTGATACTAATCCTTGATGGTCAAGGCGAGGCCTGGGTTGATGGACATTCGACAACATTTAAAAAGGGGGATGCCGTCCTGTTCCCGGCAAATTCCAAGCACCAGGTCCGAAACACCGGTGAAACGGATTTGGTAACGGCATCCATTTTTTCAAAACCGACTGGTCCCGACTCTTATGTTATCTATGAAGAAGATGCCTTTTCCGAGTAAACAGTTTCGCTGATATCCTTTAAGGCGCCGGAGATAGCGTCCAGGCTTAAATGTACCGGTGGTCTCCCGGAACCGCAACGCACCCGCAATTTCTTTTTGCCTAAACATATCCTTGAGCGCAGCTTAGCCCTGCATATTGATTGAAAACTTAAATTATATCTTTTAAAAGCATGTAAATTGATTTAAAAAGCTTGACATATTGTGTTTGGTATACAATATTCTAAACGATATTTTTTTATTAAAGCTATTTGTGTTCCCGATCATGGATGAGGACTTAAAACAACATGAAGATCGATAAAACCATCTATGCGATCCAGCGTCAAAGCCTGTCGGAACAGGTTTATCAGTATATTAAACGTCTGATTTTATCGGGTGAAATTCGCGGCGGCGAAAAAATCCCGGAAGAAAAGGTTGCCCAGCAATTTGGTGTCAGCCGAACACCCATCCGGGAAGCTCTGAAACGATTAGAGGAATACGGTCTTATCCGTATAAAACCGAGAAGCTATGCAACGGTTGTTGCCCTTGAACCGCAAGAGGCCGAACAAATCGCATGTATCCGCGCACAGCTGGAAATACTCGCGGTGAGCCTTTTGACAGAACGCGCAACCGAAGCTGATTTTAAGGAACTGGAAGCCTTGGCTGTCGAATGTGATGAATTGATCGGCGCCGGCGACGTGGGTGCTTTGTTTGAAAAAGACAGCCTGCTCCACCTTGAAATTGCCCGGCGGACCGGCAACCGTCATTTATATGAAATTGTCGAAAAACTTGATGCGAAAGTTCAACTCCTGCGTCTGATTTTACGTCTGCCGCTGAACAAGCTGAAGTCCTACGTCGGCCAGCATGCTGAAATTATCAATACCATGAAAACCAGAGATAAAGCTTTAGCCGAAACACTGATGAAAAAACATATTTTAAACCAGCTGGATGATTACGAAAAGGTCGGGCGTTCGTGAAACTTTCCGTAGTCATTGCCGGGGCGGACGCCCCGCCCTCGGCATTTGTCGTATGGCGTGGCTTCGAGGAATCGATTCAAAAGGCCTCAGATTTCGGATATCACGGTGTTGAGCTGGCATTAAAATCTGCTGACGATATCGATCCGGAAAAATTATCTCGCTGGCTTTCAGCAAACCGGATGGAGGTCAGCGCTATCAGTACCGGCCTTGTCTTTGCCGAATCGAACCTTTATTTTACCCACCCGGACCCTGCCGCCCGCCGGCGGGTCATTGAGGTATTTACCGGGCTGATCTATCTGGCCAAAAATTTCGGTCGACTGATTAATGTGGGAAGAGCGAGGGGGTTTATCGGCGCGGGACAAAAGGCTGCTGAAGCGGAAATACTTTTTCTCGAAACCATGCAGCAGTTATGTGATATCGCGGCTAAAGATGCAGTCACAATTGTTGTTGAACCGGTGAATCGATACGAAATTAATTTTATTAATTCGTCGGAGGATGGCGCTGAATTAATCAAAAAAGTGAAACGACCAAACACAGGGCTGATGCCCGACGTTTTTCACATGAATATCGAGGACGCAAAAATCGGGGCTACCCTCGCCCGGCTTGGCTCCCAGATAAAATATGTCCACCTGGCCGATTCCAACCGCCACGCACCCGGCCAGGGGCATCTGGATTTTGATAATGTTTTTGACGGCCTGAAAAAAGCCGGATTCAAAGGCTGGGCCGCCATTGAAATCCTCCCCCTGCCGGATGCCGATACCGCTGCCAGGCAAGCTGCGGATTATATCCTGCCGCTAATCGAAAAATATAATTTCAACTGAATTGCTAATATTTCAATACCATCTGCACAAGGAGAATATTCATGAAACAAAAACCTGTTATCGGCCTGCTGCTGGGAGATCCGACCGGCATTGGCCCTGAAATTGTTGCAAAACTTCTCTCTGAAAAGCAATTGTATGGATTGGCCCGGATTGTGCTCATCGGAGATCAGCGGATTTTCAAAATGGGTCAACAGGTAATCGGTGCTGAATTTACATTTCCTATCATCAAACAGATAGACGATTTGCCCAGGGATAGAGAACAGCCGGTCGTCCTGGACTTTCCCACCATTTCACCGGAAGCGGTCACTTACAAAAAAATAAGCGCCACCGCCGGCAAATCTGTTTATGAGACCCTCGATTTTACCTTAAAACTCGCTCGGGACAAAAAAATTGATGGATTTGTCTTTGGGCCGTTTCACAAGGAAGCCATGGGGTTGGGGGGCTGTCCTTATCACGCTGAAATCGAGCTGTTCAAAGACCGCTTTAACCGGCCTCATATCCATGGGGAGATCAATGTCTTGGAAGACATGTGGACGACTCGGGTGACGTCCCACGTGCCGCTGAAAGATGTCAGCTCTCTGATCACCGGCAAGCGTATTATTGAAACCATCAGTTTGCTGAATGATCAGTTGAAGCGGTTCGGGATCGAAGCCCCGCGCATTGCCGTAACGGCGTTAAACCCCCATGCCGGCGAAAATGGAAAGTGCGGAAGGGAAGAGATCGAGATCATTGTTCCGGCCATTCAAACGGCCCGTGAAAACGGAATGGATGTTGCGGGACCGTTTCCGGCGGATACGATTTTTTTAAGGGTTAAACGGGAGGGTTTTCGCGGTGTTGTTTCAATGTATCACGACCAGGGCCAAATCGCCACGAAACTGCTGGGTTTTGATAAGGGCGTGACGCTTCATGGGGGGATGCCGGTGCCGATTACCACCCCGGCGCACGGTACGGCTTTCGGCAGAGCCGGTGAGGGTAGGGCCAACCCGGAGGCAATGATCAGGGCCTTTAAAATTGCTTGTCAGCTGGCAGAAAAACAATAATATGAGCGAGGCTAAACGATGCCCCTGGTAGGACTTGTCCATTCGACCCGCCTGGTGATTGATGCCATTCAGACAGTAGTTGCCACGCAATGCCCGGATGCCGAAATTGTCCATGTGCTGGACGAAGGCATTCTGCGTGAACTGACCGCTGCCGGCAAGATAAGCCCGGAAATTCTCGACTGGCTGACAGCCATGGTGCTTTCCACCGAAAAAGCCGGCGCCTCTCTGGCGGTGGTAAGTTGTTCATCCCTTTCGCCTGGCGTCAACGACGTGCGCAAAAAGGTGCATATTCCGGTCTTGAAAATCGATGAGCCCATGATGGCATATGCCGTAAAAAATTATAAACGTATCGGCCTGCTCATGACCAATCCCACCACCGAAAAGCCCTCCAGGCTCCTGTTTGAAGAAGTCTGCCAAAAGCTGGGCAGGAACGTCACCCTGATTCCCCGCCTGTGTCCGGATGCTTTTAAAAAGCTCGATAGGGGCGATATTCAGGGTCATGATACCGAAGTGGTGAATACGGTCAAAAAACTCTTGATCGAAACGGATGGGGTCTTGCTGGCTCAGATTTCCATTCTGCGGGTCAGGGAGCGTATGGAAGAGTCCGTTAAAAACCGCGTCTTTTCCAGCCTGGATTTTATTGCCCCTAAAATAAACCAAATTTTAAACCACTCATGATGAAGCGCTTTATTGCTGCAATGTTTTGATCCTTTTATAAACTGAGGAATGACGCATTTATGATACAAGGACCGTTCTTACTGGGGATCGATATCGGCGGAACCGGATCCAAAGCAGGAGTGTTTACCCTTGATGGAAAACTGGTGGGAACGGGATATAGTGAATATAAAATGATCAACACCCTGCCGGGACAGGCTGAACAAGATGCTGAAGCCTGGTGGCAGGCAACGATCCAGGCAATTCGCAAGGCCATCAGTGGCATTTCAGCCGATGATATCCTTGCGGTGGGTGTCGGCTGCACCAACGGCCTGATTGCGGTTGACCGTATCGGTCGGCCGCTGCGATCGGCCATCATGCTGTGGGATCAACGCGCTCTGCCTGAAGTGGAACGGATTCGCCAGACACTTGACCCTGATCAGGTGTTCAGCGTTACCGGCAACCCTGTGGCGCCGGGCGCCTACTCGCTGCCGACCATTTTGTGGTTAAAGCACCATGAGCCTGAAACATTTGAAAAGGCCCATAAACTCATGGTGCCGGGGGGGTATCTGGTGGCGCGATTAACCGGTGAATTCACCATAGACTACTCCCGGGCCTGCACGACCCTTCTTTTTGACATCCGCAAGATGAAATGGCATGAACCTTTTTTAGAAGCACTGGAAATATCAGTCGATAAGCTCCCCACCCCCCTGCCGTCCCAGGAAATCGCCGGCAACGTAAGTGCCGCCGCCGCCCTGACCGGCTTGAGGCCTGGTACCCCCGTTACGGCGGGATGCATGGATACCATCGGCGCCTCTATCGGTTCCGGTGTAATGCAGCCCGGTGACTGTTTTGTCATCATGGGAACCGCTGCCCGGGTATCATCACCTCTGGGAGAACCCCGTTTTGACAACCGTTTCATGAACTGCGCCCATGTCCTTCCACAGCGCTGGCTTTCCATCGGCGCCATTAACGGTGTGGGTTCATCGCTGCGATGGGTCAGGGATACATTTGGACAGATGGAGCAGGCCGCCGCTGCCGCCTCCGGCCGGGATGTATACGATTTGCTGACGGCCCAGGCCGCCTTGTCGCCGCCGGGAAGTAAGGGCCTGTTGTTTTTGCCATATATATCCGGAGAGCGGACCCCTATTTGGGACCCATACGCCCGTGGGGTTTTCTTCGGCATTACGTTAGGCCATAACCGCAATGACTTTTTACGCTCCGTACTGGAAGGACCGGCTTTTGCGATCCGGCACGTGATTGAAATCCTTGAAACCGATTGCGGGCTTGATATCCAGACGCTGCGGATTGGCGGCGCTGCGGCCACCAGCGGTGTCTGGAATCAGATTATTGCGGATGTGCTGGGAAAACATGTGGTCAGCCTGACCCAAAGCCACACCGAAGTTCTGGGTGCGGCTGTGTTGGCTGGAATCAGTATCAATGTTTATTCGGATTTTAAAACGGCCATCAATAAAACAGTGGTGCCGGGAAATGAGTTCCGCCCGAATCCCAAAGCTCACGATGCATACAGCCGCCTGTTTCCAATGTACAAAAAACTCTACACCGAAGTGCAGCATCATTTTGCGGAGCTTGCCAGGATGGACCTGCCCCAGGTATGGATAAACAAGGGGGGTTAAATCCGACTCGGCCGGTAGATCCAACATGTCCTTTTAGCAATGCTTGCGCCTGCCCCTTTTGGATCATGTACCAGGTGTCAGCGATAAAAGAACTCAACCAGCGTCAGCGGTACGGCCGGCACATAGGTTACGAGCAGCAGAACAATCAGCAGAACACCGATAAAGGGGATATTGACTTTGGTCGTCTTCCAGATGTCGGTCTTGGCGATGGAACATGCGGTTACCAGAACACTGGCCACCGGCGGCGTCTGCTGTCCAATAGCAATATTGAGCGTCATGATCAGTCCGAATTGAACCGGATCGACCCCGATCTGGTTAATCAGCGGCATCACAATCGGAACCACCAGAATAATCGCCGCAGCACCGTGTAAAAACATTCCGACCACAAAGAGCATGCAGTTTAGCAATGCCAGCACGGCATATTTATTACCGCTGATACTGATCACCCACCGGGCAAATGCTTGAGGAACCTGGGCTTCCGTTAGATAAAGGCCGAGCACGGCCGATGTGGCCACTAGGAGCATCACTACTGCTGTCTGCATGACCCCTTCTATCATGGCTTTCCATAGATGCTCCAGGTTAAGCTCCCGGTAAAGCACCCCCCCAATGAAAAGCGCCGCAATCACCGCCAGACCGGCACCTTCAGTGGCCGTTACGATGCCGCCGAAGATCCCGCCGAGGATAATAACCGGCAGCATCAGAGCCCATCCGGCCTCTTTAAATGCTTTCCACAAGCGGGCAAGACTAAACGCTTCTTCACGGGGGAGATCGTGGCGCAGCGCATACCAGTAGCAATATCCCATCATTGAAAAACCGCCGATGACTCCGGGAATGATGCCGGCAACAAACAGCTGAACGATGGACGTGTCTGACAGGGCGCCGTATATAATCATGGCAATCGACGGCGGGATAATAATAGCTATGGATGCCGACGATGAGGTTACCGCTGCTGAAAATTTTGCGGTGTATCCCCGTCGTTTCATCGCGGGAATCAACACCGACCCCAGAGCGGCAACGTCGGCAACGGCCGATCCTGAAATTTCCGCAAAGAACATGGATACGCCGACATTGACCATTGCCAGACCGCCCCGGACAAAACCGATCAGTGCAGACGTCAGGTTGATAAGCCGCCGCGAGATGCTGGTGGTATTCATGAGCGCACCGGCCAGAATAAACAAGGGTATAGCCAGCAGGGGAAAATTGGTGGCCCCGGCAAACATCGTCAGGCCGGCGTTGAAGATGCTGTCAAACCCTTTAGAAATTACCATGCCGGCTATTGCCGTGATTCCGAGAGCGACCGCAATGGGCACATTGATCATCACGAGAAACAACATGCCAATAATCAACAGCGTAACGATCATGATGCATTCTCCGCTTCTTTAACAGCCGTTTCGATCGCCCGCTGCTCATAATCGGTGCCGGCCATGGCATTTCGCCAGGCATCCGGGATGCTGAAAAGTTCAGCCAGGATAAACAGAGCCGCACCAATGGGGATGACGGATTGGGTAAATTTCAAGGGAACCCATGCAATACTGACCAGGGTTTCTTCTCCAAAGACTCCCAGCAGATGCCATCCTGCCCAGCCGATTACACAAAAAAAACCGATGACGAACATCTCGGCAATTACAAAACAGATGGACCTGATTCCTACCGGCAGTTTCAGGAACAAGCCAGAAAAGCCCAGGTGTCCGCGTTTAAGAGCTGCCAGGGCCGCCCCGTAATACGTCAGCCAGGCCAACTGAACCGAGGCGACTTCGTCGTACCAGACCAGCGAAGAACCGCTGTATCGGAACACTACGGCCAGCACCACAATAAACGCAAGGCTGATCAGTATAGTGATTGACACAGCCTCCAGGAGCCGCCCAAACCATCGGTTCAGCTTGTTAAACATACCCTACATCCCTGTGAGTTTACCGGCCTCCGGGATCGGAGGCCGGCGGCTAATGGGGATTCTTAATCAGTCGGCCAGTTTGAGTGCCAGGTCGATCATCGCCTTGCCGGAAGAAATCTCTTTGGCGAATTCATCATAGATGGGCATGCTGGCCTTGACAAAGGCAGCGCGATCGGCTGTGTTCACCTTCATGTTGGCCCCCAGTTTTTCCAGGAGGGTTTGATCGTCCTGGGCTCCCATGGCGTACATCCAGCCCTGGACATCCCGTGCGGTTTTTTCGAGAATCGTACGCACATTCGCCGGAAGCTTGGCCCACGGTCCGGCGCCCGTTGTTAAAAAAGAAGGGGTGTAAACATGCGCGGTGACTGACAGATATTTTTGTACTTCCTGAAACTTAGCCGCATAGATATTGGTAAACGGGTTTTCCTGGCCGTCGATGACACCGGTCTGCAGCCCCACAAAGACTTCTGAAAAGGCCATCGGCGTCGGATTTGCCCCCCAGGCCGTGAACATTTTGACACGCCAGGTGCTTTTGGGGGTTCGGATCTTTACCCCTTTTAGGTCTTCCGGCGTTACAATAGGCCTGACATTGTTGGTAATGTGCCGGATGCCGTTTTCCCAGAAACCGAGAACCTTGTAACCTTTCTTTTCAATGGCCGGCGCAATCATCGGCCAGAAAACCTTATGTTCAATACGGTTCAGATGCGCACGATCTTTGATTAGAAACGGCATGTCAAAAAGGCCTGCTTCACCGGCAATCGAAGACATGATCGAGGAAGGCATGGACAGATGGACGGTACCGAGTTTCAGTTTCTGCATCAGGTCTTTATCATCACCCAGCTGGCCTGAGCCGTAAAATGTCACCTTGGCCTTGTCACCGAGCAGGTCATTTGCCCGACGCGTAAACTCTTCGGCCGTAATATACTGAGTCGATCCCGGTGCAGCACTGATGGCAAAAACAATTTCCAGGGCGCTGGCGGTTTGAACCAGACCCAACGCCAGAACTGCCACACACAGTATTATTAAACCTTTTTTCATGATGATTTACCTCCTTTTGGTTAATAGTCAAACCCCATGTCTTGCATTGGTATCTATCCCTATATCATACCCCAAGATAAAACCCATTGTTGTTTGGAATATTGTATACCAAACACAATATGTCAAGCTTTTTTATAACGATGCTGGATTTAATTTTTCATCCTTTGAATAGGGATGCAACATCGCTTTGACAATGACCTTAAACCACGATAAACTGATGCTGAATTCCATGAGAAAGGGAGGTCTTAAATAAAATGAATCGATGCAAAAACGCATGGATTGTCGCTTTGGTTATCTGCCTGACTTCGGCCATTGCAACCGCGGCCAACCTGATGAGCATTCAGATTAAAAAAGGACAGTTACGCAATTCGCCGTCGTTTTTAGGGAAAATTGTAGCCGAGCTTAATTACGCCGAGAAGGTTGCCGTTCTTGAAAAAACGGAAGCCTGGATCAAAGTCCGTTCATCTGCAAAAAAAGTTGAGGGCTGGCTGCATTCGTCCGCCCTGACGTTTAAAAAAATCATCCTCAAACCCGGCGCTGCCGATGTTTCCCAGGCCGCCAGCAGCAGCGAACTGGCCCTGGCCGGTAAAGGGTTCAGCGAACAGGTTGAAGGAGAATTTAAAACCAAAAACCCGCAATTAGATTATGCCTTGATAAACCAGATGGAACAAATGGTGGTTTCCCAGAACCAGATCGAACAATTTCTTATTGACGGCAAGTTGTCTCCCAAAGGAGGTGTCAAATGAAATCCATCTATAGCTCCAGGCGTTTAAACGCTATTAACCAGATCGGTCTTGTCGGTCTGGTTATAATCGTTTTAACCGCCCTCTTGCTTGCCGGCTGTGAAAGCCTGGATACCGTCGCCCAGATCGGCACAGCCGTCGGGGTTGCCACCGGCACAATTGACCAGTCCCAGGCGGCATCCATACAAAAAAGCGCCAAGGCCGTTGCCCGCAGTTTTCAGGACTTCACCCCGGAACAGGAATATTATATCGGCCGGACCGTCGGTGCGGTTATCGTCAACAAATACAAGCCCTATCATAATCTCGCGGCCACCCGCTATGTCAATTTGCTGGGGCAGACCCTGGCACGGGCTTCAGACCTTCCGGAAACTTTCGGCGGTTATCATTTTTTAGTTCTGGATTCCGATGAAATCAATGCCTTTGCAACCTCCGGGGGTTTTATTTTTATTACGCGCGGTCTGCTCAGGTGCTGCCGGGATGAAGATGCGGTGGCTGCGGTATTGGCACATGAAATCGGCCATGTTCAATCCAGGCATGGACTCCAGGCGATCAAAAAATCCAGGGTCACGGCCGCCCTGACAACCCTTGCCGTTGAGGGAACCAAAACTTTCAGTGGTCAGGATCTTGCCGATCTGGTCGGTACGTTTGAAGGCTCCATCACGGATATTACCACGACCCTGATCAATAACGGCTACTCGCGCGAATTCGAACAACAGGCGGATCAAGCCGCGGTAACAATTCTTCAGCGGGTGGGATACGATCCCAACGGACTGGTGGAAATGCTTAAAATCATGCAGGACAGACTCCGCCCAGGGGGGTCAGATTTTGCCAAGACCCATCCTTCGCCGGTCAGCCGCATGGCCGACATCCAGAAAAGTATCGGACCTTACCGGACGGTTGCGAATTCCGGTGCGAGACAGCAGCGCTTTTCCGAATCCCTGGGAGGCATCTGACATAAATGGCACAACACATCACCGTCGGCCCCAAACATTTGCAGAGTCTGGCCGTCGGCCTGGTTGCCGCAATGATAACGCTTGCCTTTTGGGCCGTTGGCTGGCTGAACTCCTGGGAAGCCAAAACCTGGGATTGGCGCAGTCGCCTTTTGGCCGAACCCGGTACGGCCACCGATGATATCCGCCTGATTTTATTGGACCAGAACAGTCTGGACTGGGCTTTTCGCGAAAACGGGCTCACGTGGCCCTGGCCCCGGGAGCTCTACAGCGCCATTGTCAACTACTGTAGACGCAGCGGCGCCAAAGCAGTCGCATTTGATGTGCAATTTACCGAACCTTCCAAATACGGGGTATCGGACGACAACGCCTTTAGCGATGCAGCGAAAGGGTTCGGCCGGTTTGCAGGCGCGGTTTTTCTGGGTCAATCCTCAGGGAGCATGACCAGTTGGCCGCCGGAGATTCCCGCGCCGATCTGGAATATCAACGGACTGCAGGACTGGCTCAAGACCAACCGGCCTGAAAAAATATCTTTTTTTCGGGCATCCTTTCCGATTCCTGAACTGGCAAAGAGCGCAGCGATATTGGGCAATATCCAGTCAGAACCCGATCCGGACGGCATTTACCGTCGGGTTAAGCCCTTCGCCATTTTCGATAACCATATCCTCCCCGCACTGGGAATCAGCCCCTATCTGGCAGCCAATCCCCAAACAGCCTCATCCATTCAACCCGGCCGCCTCACAATTGCAAAAAAGTCCATTCCCATCGACGATAAGGGTAATGCCATTTTGCGCTTTCGCGGCCCTTCCGGTACCCACCAGGCCTACAGCGCCGCCGCGGTTTTGCAGTCCGAAATTCGAATTATAAATGGCGAAGCGCCGACCATTCAGGACCCGCACGCTCTTAAGGATAAATATGTCCTTTTTGGATTTACGGCCCCCGGTCTATACGATCTTCGCTCGGCAGCCGTCGGCGGTGTCTATAGCGGCGTGGAAATTCATGCCACCATGCTCGACAACTTTCTGTCCGGCGATTTTATTCGAACAACTTCGCCGGTTCTGGTTTCAATTTTTATTATCATCCTCGCCTTATCCAGCGCGGGGTTGACATCGGCTTTCTCCAGTTTGCGCGGCATGGTAACGGTCGGCATCCTGTTTCTGGCCGCGCCCATCGGTTTATCCCTGGGCGCTTATACTTATGACTTCTGGCTTCCGATAATTGCCCCGGAAACGGCCGTGATTCTGGCGATTGTTCTGGCGCTGGTCCTTAATTATGTCACGGAAGGACGCCAGAAGCGGTTTATAAAAAATGCTTTTCAGCAGTACCTCAGCCCGACCGTTATTGAACAGCTGCTCCAGAACCCTGACCGCTTGAAACTGGGCGGCGAGCGAAAAAGGCTGTCCATCTTTTTTTCCGACCTGCAGGGGTTTACCTCTATTTCGGAAGGCTTGGAGCCGGAAGCCCTGACCCAGCTGCTGAACGACTACCTTTCGGCCATGACCGATATTATTCATGAAGAGGGCGGCACGGTGGACAAGTACGAAGGCGACGCCATCATTGCCTTCTGGAATGCGCCGCTCGACGTGCCGGACCACGCTGTTCGCGTCATCCAGACCGCCCTTCGCTGTCAGGCCCGGCTGGCGGAACTGCGCCCGGAATTTAGAGAACGGATCGGCAAAGATATGCACATGCGCATCGGCATCAACACCGGCCAGGTCGTTGTGGGCAACATGGGATCACGAACCCGCTTTGACTACACCATGCTGGGCGATGCCGTCAACCTGGCCGCACGACTGGAAGGAACCAACAAAGAATTCGGAACGTACACCATGATTTCCCATGCCACCCGGGAGCTGATCGGCAATACCTTTGCCGTTAGAGAGCTTGCCCGGGTTGCCGTTGTGGGGCGTAAAGGGTCTGTGACGGTTTACGAGCCCATGTTTCCCGATGCATACCCTCCCAGGAAAGCCCTATTGGATGAATTTGCCAGGGGCCTCGATTTTTTTTACCAGGGCCGTTTTAGAGAGGCCCGCGCGGTTTTTCATGCCATTCAGGATTCAGATCCCCCGGCAGCCGCCTATTACAAAAAATGCGAGGAACTGCTGGCGGCCGAACCCGAAAACTGGCAGGGGGTCTGGGTGATGACCGCCAAGTAAATAGCCGACCCCAAAGAGACTGACCTTGGTATAAGTCCGGAGGGGATTTGCTTTGATGGTATTTCACTCACTTCTTGAAATTCCAAACACCAAATTCCAAATATCAAATAATCTCCAATGACCAAAATTCGAAAACCAAAACAATGTCTGTCCTTGAAAGTTTTGGTCATTGAAGATTGAATTTTGGGGAATTGTTCGAAATTTGGTATTTGAAATTTGTATTTTCTAAAATAATAGAGGACGAAAAAGCGTATAGTTCTGACCGGACCCTGATAATCAGTTTCTCTATGCGGAATCATAGATAGCAGCTTGACAGGCGGCCCGCACTTTTTTATAGTCCCCTGACTTCACAATTTTATCTAAGGAGAAATCTAAAATGAAACGCATCGGATTTGTCGGCATCGGTCTCATGGGGCAGCATATGGCCCGGCTTTTACTGGAGGCCGGGCATCCGTTGATGGTTTGGAATCGAACAAAAGAAAAAGCGCAGGCGCTGTTGTCGACCGGCGCGACCTGGGCCGATTCCCCCAAAGCATTGGCTCAAAATTCCGACGTCGTTATTACCATGGTAACGGATTCAGCCGCATCGGAAGCGGTTTCTTGTGGGCCGAACGGCATCCTGGAAGGCGCCCATGCAGGACTGATACTCATTGATATGGGCAGCATCGCCCCGGAAATGTCCCGCCTGATCGCCGAACGGGCCCGCGCCAAAGGCGTTCGCATGCTGGATGCGCCGGTCACCGGCAACCCCAAGGTGGCAGCCGGCGGCAAACTGGGAATCATGGTGGGGGGGCCGATGGAAACGTTTAATGCCTCTCTGCCGATATTTGAAAAAATGGCGGCCAAGATTGTATATGCCGGGGAAAACGGCATGGGCACCACGCTTAAACTGATCAACAACCTGATTCTGGGGGTGGCCATTGAAGCGGTTTCAGAAGCCCTGGTCCTGGCGGCCAAAGCCGGGATCGATCCCCAGAAGGTGATTGACATTACCTCCGTCGGCGGGGCCAGAACCGGGGCCATGGAAACAAGGGGTCCGCGCATGGTTCGCCGGGATTTTTCCCCCGGCTTTTCAACCAGCAACATGTACAAGGATTTAAGCAGCGTCATGAAGCTGGCGGATGAGTGCGGCGTCTCGCTGCCGGCCACGGCCATCACCTGGGACATCCTGCGGGCAGCCAAAACCCAGGGAAAAGGCGATATGGATTCCTGCTGCGTCATGACCGTGCTGGAAGCCCTGGCGCAAACAGAAGTCAAATCAAATGAGCAGGTTTAATGGTGTTGTCATCTCCTTAGAGATGTGAGTCCCTTCCACCGCGACATACTTGTTTTGGTCATTCTTAATTTGAATCAGACCCTTTAAACGCCTTACGGTTTGTATCCGCAATATTAGTTCCGAAAATATTAAAGCGGATCTTGAGTGGTTTCTTCTAAAGCCTTTGTCAACGCTTCACTAACTAATGAATTTATACTTGCGCCTTTTCTCCTTGCTTCTATTGCAATACACTTGTGTAGTTCAGGTTCGACACGGACCACAAATTTACCGGAGTATGGTTTATCAGGGTCTTCTCCACGTTCGGCACAAAATTCTAAATAATCATCAACTGAATCATGAAAGGCTTTTCTCAGTTCATCAACTGTTCCGCCTTCAAAAGTGATAACATCTCTTAAATTGATGACTTCGCCGTGAAAAATATTAGCTTCGTCATCGAATTCCACTTTAGCAAAATAACCTTTATATTCCATTATTGATTCACCCCCGTTTCTATGAGGAATCTACGGACAGACCGAATAGTCGATTTGTTGGACACTCGTTGCGGATGAGGTCTATGGAAAATAGCTCTTATCTCCTTTAGCGCTACCCTGACCCGAGAACCTCTGCCTTCGGACACTTCGGCTCCCAGCGCCTTGAATAATCCCTCGATATCATTCCAAGAAATATCTGAGCGTTCAGGTTTTTCGAATATTTTCGCCAGTGTCTGCCGTTGTTTTTTATTCATGGCTATATAGTATCATAAATTGATATCATGTCAAGGGTTGGATTAAATATTTGAAACCTAACGGAACAGTCCTGGATAAAGCAAATTCCCTGACCGAAGACTCAAAAACGGACACAACCCTTACTGCAATACGGATAGGATTGACAAGGCCGGCTGGGCAAATAATTCTGACGCGGGAATCAAATCATCAAAAAAAATCATTTCAACCGGGGATCGATTCAGGCAAGTAATTTATGATTTCAAATAGTTGTAAAATCTTATGTGTTGGTTCTTTAAACGCAGTCAGATCCTTTTGTATATAAAGAGACCCTGGTCGAGGTTACAGTAGAATTTTCAACTATTTCATCATTGATATTGTCGCGAAATCGTTGAAGTAGCGCGATTCACGCTTACTGCCTTCAATCATAAATTCAGGCTGTTTCACCAAGGTGACTGATCGTGGTTTCAAATCATCTCCCCCAAATAGATGCATCAGCTTTAAATTCGCGGTCTCGGCAAAGGCATTGCAAAGATCTTTAATAGACCCGTTTGCCTGGAAAAAATAAAGATGTGAACTCCACCGAATGCAATTTTGACAACTGTTGGTAGTCACCTCAGTCGGCAATCTACACCTTTGCTTCTGACAAACGTTTTCGGTAAACCTTAAACCCCGGCAACCATGCCGCCGCCAGCAGAATCAACCCCACGAGATTGACCCATTTGGGCAGCGGCAGCAGCAGGCATATGGCAACGACCCCGAACACCACGCGCCGCCATGGCTTTATCTTTGATTCAATAAAATCAGCACCCTGAAGCGCCATGGCAAGCGACATGAAACCCACCAGCAGCATCACCGAAACATAAACGACATCAAACGCGGATCCCCCCAGCAAAAGAGGGGGAAGATACACAAAACCGAAGGGTAGAAAAATCAGGGCAAATCCGAATTTCAACGCGGCAAAACCGGTTTCCATGGGGTCGGCTTTGGCAAGTGCGGCAGCCGCAAAAGCCGACACACATACCGGCGGTGTGATGTTGGAAAGGCAGGCTGCGTAAAAAACCACCAGATGGGCGGCAATGGGCGGTACATCCAATTGAATCAATGCCGGCGCAGCCACGACCGAAAGAATGATATAAGAGCCGGTGGTGCTGCTGCCCATCCCGATAATGATGGAAATAATCATCACCATGATCACGCACAGCAACAGGCTCCCTCCGGCCGCCTCAACCAGTATCGCCGAAAATTTCAATCCCAAGCCGGACAGCACAATCCCGCCGATGATAATCCCCAAGGCGCCGATGGCCGCACCGGCCGAATTATTGGCGGAAGCGCCGGAACGGAGCGCCAGCAGAATATCGCCGGCGCCCATCCGGGTGTCTTTCCGTCGCCAAGAGAGAATAAGGGCCGATGCGGTCCCCCAGAATGCGCCGACTTCCGGTGAGAATCCGTAAAATAAAAGCCCCAGCACAATAACGATGGGCATAAAAAAATGCCACCCCGCCTTTAGCACCGCCGCCACTTTGGGAATTTCCTTTGCCGGCAGCCCTTGCAGTCCCGAACGCAGGGCTTCCAGGTCCACCATATATAAGACAAAAATAAAATACAGCAGGGCCGGGATAACATTTATCAGGGCAATTTTTAAATAATCAACTTCGATCAGGGTGGCCAGAATAAATACCCCGGCCCCCATGATCGGCGGCATAAACTGTCCGCCGGTGGAGGCAATGGCTTCGATGGCGCCGGCCACCTTAGGCCGAAACCCGATCCGTTTCATCATGGGAATGGTAAACGTACCGGTGGCCACTACATTCGCCACCGAAGACCCGGAAATGGAACCAAATAAAGCCGAGGTGACGGTCGCGATCTTGGCTGGCCCGCCTCTCCATTTGCCGGTCAGCGCCTTGGCCAGTTCCATAAAGAACCCGCCGGCGCCGCTTCTTTCCAGAAACGCGCCGAAAATCATAAAGGGGAACACAAACGTTGCAAAGGTCGCGGTGATCACCCCAAACATGGCCTCCTGGGTACTGAACGTGAATTCAATGATCCGGCCCGGGGACATGCCGGCATGGCTCAACTTTCCCGGAAGATAGGGGCCAAAATAGATCTGCGACAGGAAAATAACGGACAGAATCACCATGACAATCCCCAGGGCGCGGCGGGCCGTTTCAAGGATCATGACGATGGCAATCACCCCCATGGTTAAATCCCAGAAACTGGGATTGGTTACCCGGAACATGGCGTAGGGCATGTACTGATCGATCCAGTAGCCGATGGAAACCGAAACCAGTATCACACAAACGATATCATAAACGCTGGGTCTGTTCTTCGGCGCCCAGCGGGATGCCGGAAACAGCAGGTAAACGAGTACCGATGTGAACAGCAGATAGAAACCCCGATTGGTTTCCGTAGATATCACACCAAAACCGGACGTATACATATACCAGACAGCCATGAATATGGCTGCGCTTGAATATAAAACAGCCCAGACCCCCTTGATCGTTCGATTTTTTCCCCTGACCTCAGTCATCCAGTCCAACGTTAACATGAATAGATCTCCAGAACTAAGATATTGATACAGAACCCCGGCCTGTTCAACAGTAACAAAAACACTGCCGCAGCAGGTGCTGCGGCAGCGTCTTCGTGGCGGTTATGATTATTCCTGCCACTGACCTTTTTCTTTGTAATATTTTTCAGCACCCGGATGCATGGGCGCACCCAGCTTGAGGAACAGTTTGGTATCCGGCTCCATCTGTTTCCAGCCCTTGTGGGCATCGCCCAATTCCTTAAAGATCTTCGGCTGGAAGACCAGGTTGGTGATGTCATAGATGGCCTTTTCCGGCACCCGCTCATGGGCTACCCAATAGACGGTCAGATAGGGCATCTGTGTTTCCGGGACATTTTTATAGACCCCTTTTTTCATGATGCCGGTGTAGTAAAACGGATAGTCCTTAATAATTTTTGCCATTTCCGCGTCCGTAAACGGAATCACATAGGCGCCCTTTGTCTCCGCCAGCGTCGTTACGGCGCCCGCCGGCGCCGAGGACTGGAAGAAGGCATCAATCTGTCTGTTTTCAACTGCACGGCCGGCATCGGCAAAAGACATCATGCGCGGCTTGATTTTTTCCAGCAACCCCAGGGCCCGCAGGACATTCTCGCTGTTAAAAACCGTACCGGAGCCCGGCGGTCCCAGTGCAACCGTCTTGCCGATGAGGTCATTCATGCTTTTAATTCCGGAACCCGGCAGTGTTACGGCATAAGATGCACCGGCATAAATCTTGGCAACACCTCGCAGCATGGTGCCTTTGGGATCTTTTTCAAACGGCCCCTGATTGTTCAGCGCCATATAGACATGGGGTCCATAGACAATCCCCATATCCAGCTCCCCCTTCACCAGGCGCTTACAGTTCTCGGTGGAACCGCCCGTGGAAACCTGGGTAATGTTGTACTGGGGAAGCTCCCGTGTGATGATGGTCCCGGCACCCCCCACAAGATAATACATCATGCCGCCGGGGGTCGATCCGCCAAAGGAAATGTTCATTTTTTCCTGGGCTGCAACCGGTCCGGCCAGCAAGAGAACCATGGCCAGAACCGCGACCAGCAACAGACCTTTGTGTTGTTTGCTTTTGCCTGATAGCCACTTCATATGTCTTTCCTCCTTTAGATAAAGATTTTTCGGTTTAGCCATTTGCATCCACCGGCCGCACGTGACGCCCGTCCGGCGTGAAATGACCGCCAAGGGTTGGTACTTATCTATTCTTTTCCCACTAATTTAAAAAACTTCTCATCTTCGCCCGCCAGCATGCGGTAGCAGTGCTCCTCGGCCGGGAACTTTCCAGCGCGCACCTCTTCACAGTAGACTTTCATAGCGCCGGTGACCATCTCCGCCACCTGGCCGTATTTCTTGACAAATTTCGGTGTAAAGGCCTGGAACTGCCCGATCATGTCCGACACGATCAGCAGCTGGCCGTCGCAGTCCGGCCCGGCCCCGATGGACAGCGCCGGGATTTTCAGCCTTTTTGTAATGTACGCGCCCAGTTCCGGCGGAACGGCTTCCAGCAGGATCATCTGGGCGCCGGCCGCTTCAACCGCCAGGGCATCCTCCACCACCAGTTTCGCAGCCTCGGCCGTGCGTCCCTGGGCCTTGTGGCCCCCCAGCTGCCCGGAGCTTTGCGGCGTCAGGCCGATGTGACCCATTACCACAATGCCGGCATCTACAATCGCCTGGATTTTTGAGGCGATCCGAACCCCGCCCTCCAGTTTGATGGCGTCGCAGTCAGCCTCTTTCAAAAAACGTCCGGCATTTTCAACGGCTTTATCCGTCGAGCTCTGATAGCTCATAAACGGCATGTCGCCGATCACAAACGTATTGGGCGCGCCGCGCCGGACGGCATCGGCATGCCGGACCATCTGATCCATTACCACCGGAACGGTTCCCTTATAGCCATAGACGCACATCCCCAGGGAATCGCCCACCAACAGCATGTCCAATCCGGCTGCTTCGGCAAACTGGGCCGTGGGGTAATCATAGGCGGTCAGAAAGGTTATTTTCTCTCCGGACTGTTTCATCTTTAAAAAATCATGAACTGATTTTTTCTTCTTGCTCATCTTATTCTCCTTTAAAAAGCTTTTTCGTAAATTTCCTTGATATCTTCCACCGACAGATTGATCGGCGAGCGCGACAAGAGCCGCTGCTCCTTGTGGGCTTCCTCGGCCCAGTACTGCAGGTTGGACCGGTCCTTTACGCCCAGTTCCGTCAGCGAATTGGGCAGCCGGACACTGGCCACGAGTTCGCGGATGGCTTCCGGGGCCAGCATTGCGGCTTCCCGCGCGGAAAGCCCTTCCACGTTTTCTCCCATGGCTTCGGCCAGCCGGACCATTTTATCCTGCCGGGCGACAATGGCATATTCAAAACAGGTGGCCAGCAGCGCACTCAAGGTCACACCGTGGGGGCTGTGGTATTCGCCGCCGATGGGATAGGACAGGGCATGCACCAGACTGGTGCCGGAGTTGTTAAGGACCATGCCGGACATCATACTCCCCAGAGACATGTAATAGCGGGCATCAAGATCCTTTCCATCGGCGTAAGCCGGTCCCAGCCACCGGGTGATGATCCGGACGGCTTCCAGGGCAATGATCTCCGTAACCGCATTGGCGTTTTTGGATATGAACGGTTCGGCCGCATGGATGAAGGCGTCGATGCCGGAACTGGCGGTAACATGCGCCGGGCAGGATACTGTCAGCATCGGGTCGATAATGGCGACATTCGGCAGCAGATTATTGGAGGCCACCGCCTTTTTGACGTCGCTCTCCCTATCCAGAAAAATAGCGTGCTTGGTCATCTCGGCCCCGGTTCCGGCTGTTGTGGGAACCATGATCGTCGGCTTTCCCCGCATCGAAACCTTTTCCTTGCCGAAATAATCTCTGGTTTTGCCCGGATTGGTCATTAATGCGGAAGCCATTTTAGCCACATCCAGAATACTGCCGCCGCCCAGGCCGATAATCACGTCAAAATTTCCTTTTTTAGCAAGTTCAGCCGTCCCTTCAACCACATCGGTGGCCGGCTCGGGTGTATCGCGTTCCTGTATATTGACTTCCACCGCCAGGCTTTCTTTGTTCAAAAACGACAGGACTTTATCTAAAATTCCGGCTTTTTTGACCGACGGACCGGTAACGATCAAGACTTTCCCCGCGCCCAGTTTTTTTGCTTCACCGCCGATCTGATGGATCGTATCCATCCCGAAAAAAGTCGACGGTGTTTTAAATGGTATTGTTTCAAACATCATGCTTCTCCTTAGTTATCAATAGGCTCAAATTTGTTTAAAGGTTTCCCAGTAAATTTTTCTGAACGGCTTCCAGGTGCATGCGCATCATCCGTTCGGCTTCAGCCGCATCGCGGTCGGCAATGGCCGCCACCATCTTGCGGTGCTGCCGGCAATAGAATTGATGCCGCTCGCGATTAAAGCTGGCTTCTTTCAGCCGCCCCCAGAGTTTGTCTTCGCGCAAACTGTTGATCGCTTCAAACAGTGAAACCAAAAGCGAATTTCCGGTTGATGCGGCAATCGCCCGGTGCAGGGCGCCGTCCCACACCTCAAAAGAGAGCGGGTCTGTTGCCGCCTCGGACTTAATCAGCGCATTGGTGATCTTTTCAAGGTTGCCGGGGGTCGCCCGCAGCGCTGCGATAGCAGCCGTTTTGGGCTCAAAAACCATTCTGACTTCCATGATTTCTGCCGGGTTGGTAATCTCGGCGACCATGAACCGGGCCTCGTGCTTCCCCGTGGTTCGGGAGCCGACAAATGTTCCCCGCCCCACATGCCGCCAGATCAAATTTTCCGCTTCCAGAACCGACAACGCTTTTCGCAAGGCAGCCCGTGAAATGCCCAGCTCCACCGACAGCTCCCGTTCCGGGGGCAGGCGGCCCTCTTGCGGGTATCGCCCGCTCTGCAGCAACTCCCGCAGACGCTGAACTGACTGCTCATTATTTCTGCTTTTCATGTCCGTCATCCCGGTCATTCAAAGGCTGTTACCATTCATTCAACAGATCAAGTCAATCGTTTTTTACATACCAATTTTAAATTGGTTCATTTCAGATATCTCCATATAAATCGTATGTCAACTAAAATTTTGCCAAGATTTATTTGATACCAATTTACAAATTGGTTCAAGATATTTTAGTATTTTATGGCTTGACACCTGCATCCGATTTTCTGATAATCGCTTTAGGTGTTTGAATATATAATCAATACCTGTCTGGTGTGAGAAAGACCAAACGACCCTTTACCTTTTTTAAAGGAGTGATCCATGAAAGACATCGTCATTGCATCGGCCTGCCGGACCGCCATCGGCGCCTTTGGCGGAACCCTGCGCGACAGCAACGCCGCGACCCTGGCCAGTGTCACCATGAAAGCAGCGGTTGAGCGGGCAGGAATCGATCCGGCCCTGATCGATGATGTCCGCTACGGCTGCTGCATGGAACCGGCCGACTCCCTGAACGTGGCCCGTGTCGGCGCGCTTCTGGCAGGCATTCCGGATACGGTTACAGCGGCAACCATCAACCGGGTATGCATCTCCGGCATGGAAGCGGTCATTTCAGGCATGGCCATGATCCGGGCGGAAATGGCCGATGTCATTCTGGCCGGCGGCGTTGAACATATGTCCGGTGCGCCTTACACGGTGCCGGCCGCCCGCTGGGGCTGCCGGCTCCAGGACCAGGTCTTGGTGGACGCCATGATCCATGCCCTGCACTGCGGCTCGCACATCATTCCCCATCCCGAGGACGGGCCGGTCAATGCAAATGAGCCGCCGTTGAGTCTTTTTAAAGGAAAGCCCTATCTCATGGGGCACACGGCGGAATTTATCGCCCAGTACATGAACATCAGCCGCCGGGAAATGGACCTTTTCGCCCTGCGAAGCAACAATGAAGCTGAAAGAGCGACCCGGGACGGATCTTTTAAGGATGAGATTGTACCGGTTATGATACCCCAAAAAAGAAAAGAACCGATTGTGTTTGACAAAGACGAACACTTCCGGCCGGGGCTCACCCTGGAGCAGCTTGAAAAACTGCCGCCGGCCTTTGTGCCGAAAATCGGAAAGGTGACGGCCGGAAATTCCAGCGGCATCAACGACGGCTCAGCCGGACTCATCATTCTGTCGGCCCAAAAAGCGAAAGACCTGAACATCACACCGCTGGCCAAAATAAAGGCTGTCGGCCGGGGCGCCTGCCACCCGTCGGTCATGGGGCTGTCGCCGGTGCCGGCCGTCAAACAGATGCTTGCCGCCGGCAAACTTCAAATAAACGATTTTGAACTGATCGAGCTCAACGAGGCCTTTGCCGCCCAGTACATCGGCTGCGAGCGGGAGCTGAGCTTAAATCGCAGCCTCACCAATGTCAACGGGTCCGGCATCGGTTTGGGCCATCCGGTGGGCGCAACCGGCGCCCGCATCATCGTCACATTGATGTATGCCTTGAAAAAAAGGAACAAGTCGTTGGGCCTGGCAACACTTTGCGGCGGCGGCGGCGTCTCCATGGCCTGTGCCATCGAGATGCTCTAGCACCCAACCGGGTCCGGCGCATAGAAATCATTTCAATTTCTGTTTATTGAAGAAGTTGAATCGGGAGGGGATGCTGAACAATCCGTTGAAAATGTCGATTGACACTCCACCCTACTCTTGATATTTCTTCTTTAAAATCACCGTAACCGGTTGCCTCTCAATATGATGCCTGTCTTTGGTTATTACACCATGTGAGGGGTGTAAATTCTAATCCATTAAATCTAACGGGGGAAGTTTAAAATGGAAGTCGCAGGGATTGATATCGGATTCGGTTTTACCAAGGCCACGGATGGTAAGGAATTTGTCCTATTCAAATCCATACTGGGGGAGGCCACGGATATCCAGTTCAGTTTGCCCATCGTAAAAAGCGAGGCCGGGCCCTGCATGCATGTCTTGCTGGACGGACAGAGTTACTTTGTGGGGGATTTTGCCGAGCATCATTCCAACACGCGGCAATTCACACTGGACCAGGAAAAGCTTCTCACCGACTTTTGTAAGGTCCTGGCCCTGACCGCTATGGGCTATCTGTTTGATACCTATGCCCCTGTGAACATTGTTACCGGGCTGCCGGTGGGTTATTACCGCGAGTATCACCAGCGTTTTGCCAAAATGCTCAAGGGGAACCACGAAATCAGCTATCAAAAGAACGATGGCGCCAGTGAATCCAGGCGCCTCAATATCAACAATTTACGGATAATTCCCCAGCCGCTTGGCAGTATTTTTAACGTGCTGATGAACGAAAGCGGAAAGATTACCAATCGTGAACTGGCCAAACAAAAAATCGGCGTCATCGACATCGGGTTCCGAACCACCGATTTTTGTATTTTTGACGGTCTGCAGTATGTCGAACGGGGCAGCAGCACAACCGATACCGGGATTGCCAAAAGCTTTGGCGTGATCGCCAAAAAGCTCCGGGAAGAAAGCAAGGTGAACATCGAGCTGTATCGCCTTTACGATGCCATCGGAACGGGTTTCATCAAAATCCGGGGAAAGGAATATAATATCTCAAAACTCAAAGATTCGGTGTTTTCCCACGCGGCCAGCATCATTGCCAGCGACGTCTCCCGACTATGGGCCGATGACTGGGATATTGATGCCATCATTATCAGCGGCGGCGGCGCCATGGAGCTGGCTAAATTTTTACAGCCGCTGATTGCCGGCAACATTATGCCCGTAGAAACCCATATCGATGCCCGCCTGAACAACGTCCAGGGCTACTTCAAATATGCGCAGTACCTGTGGGGAAATATAGACCCGCCCGCCAAATCAGATAAGATCGACTAGGAATAGAATGTCCGGATCATTTTATGAAAAAGACAACCAGGCGGTCCGTATCCACCGGCTCAGTCAGGCCAAAGACTTTTGGTCCGACTATGAAACATGGCGTCCAACGACACCTTTTCTGCGTTATGTTTTCAATACCCAGCTGCAAGCCATGGAGGCGCTGCTGTCCGTTACCTGTGTTCATGAGGCCGAGGATACGGGCCATCTGATCTGTACCGAGCCCATCACCATGGGATGCTACCGGGTGATAGACGGCCGTTATGAAGTTTTTCTGTCCGGGGAAAAGCTTACCTACACGACATGGTCTGAGGCCACGGAAAAATTCTCTCTACATCGCGGCCAGTACCGAAACCAACTCAAGCCGGAAACCTACGAACGGTTCAAAAGTCAGTCACAGGCCGATCAGGTTGTCTTCAAAAAGGAGTATTATGAGGTAACCCTGACCGACACACTATTTTATCAGATTTTTGAAGCTTCCAGTTTCGTGGCGGCCAAAAACTTTCTGATGCGACCAGAAAACCTCATAACCGCCCGCAATCGATACATTCATGTAATTACACCCAAAGGGACGCTTTGCCGGGACATCAACGGCATCCACGAACCAGACTGATATTCAGGGCAGCATTCCCAGCGCCTTTTCAAAAAAATTCTCTCCGCCGAAATTGCCGGATTTTAATGCCAGACAAATTGTCTCGGGTGCTTTGCAAAAAGTCCAGGGCACACCCGGTTCGATTTCCGGTCCAATATAAAGCGCTTGAATGCCCAGGGCCGCCACCACCGCCCCGGCGGTCTCGCCGCCGGCAACAATCAGTTTCTGAACACTCCCCGCCGCCAACTGCCGGGCTATTTCCGCGAATGCCCGCTCGATAAGCTCTCCGGCCCGCTCCGTTCCCAAACGTTTCTGGGCGTCGGCAACCTCATCCGGTTCAGCTGACGAATAAATCAAGACCGGTCCCTTGACCATGGCCTCCGAGGCCCAGGCAAGCACCGATTCCACCCGCTGTTTCCCCTGGGCCAATCTCACGGGATCTATTTTAAAGGCAGGACATGTGCGGGCCATGCGGCGGACCTGCCCCCGGGTGGCGGACGAACAGCTGCCGGCGATAACGACCGCGGGTCCTTCTATCCGGGGCAGCGCCGCCAGCCCGCGCATATCCCTTAATAGTCCTGCTTTGCGGAAATTGTCGGGCAGTCCCAAGGCCACACCCGATCCGCCGGTAATCAGCTTTAAGTTTGCGCAGGCCGCTCCGATATCCATCAGATGTTTCTCTGATATCGCATCCGCAACGGCAAACCGGGTTCCTTGATCAGCTAAAACCGTTAATTTCTCCTGAATGGCCGCTGGGCCCGCTTCCACGGTTTGAATGGAAATCAACCCGGCCGACTCCGGCCGTCCCAGCTGTCGGCCCAGGAATCGAACCAGGTTGGCATCCGTCATGGGGGTCAGGGGGTGATCCCGCATGCTGGATTCGCTCAGAAGCCGATCTCCCACAAAAAGATGGCCCTGGTAAACCGTGCGGTGATTGGCCGGAAAAGCGGGGCAGACGATAGTGGCTTTGTCGCCTAAAAAATTTAACAGGGCCTCGGCCACCGGTCCGATATTTCCCTTTTCAGTGGAATCAAAAGTCGAGCAGTATTTAAAAAATATTTGCCGGGCGCCCTGCGCCAGAAGCCAGCTGCAGGCTGCCAACGATTGGGAGACGGCTTCCGCCTTCGGAACGGTTCGGGATTTCAAGGCGATGACCGCTGCCGGCATATCCCCTGCCGCAATTGCATCGGCGGGCACGCCGATGTATTGAACGGCCGGCATGCCGTTTTTGGACAGCATCAGGGCCAGATCCGTAGACCCGGTAAAATCGTCGCCGATGGCGCCTAAAAGAATTGGCATAACTTCCTCTCAGAATTCGATACTGCTGGGCGTTCGGGGAAAGGGTATCACATCGCGAATATTGCGGATGCCCGTCAAGAGCATCAGCAGCCGTTCAAACCCCATGCCGAAGCCGCTGTGTTCAACCGTCCCGTAGCGACGCGAGTCCAGATACCACCAGTAGTCCGCTTTGGGAAGGCCGGCGCTATCCATGCGGGCCTCCAGAACATCCAGACGTTCTTCACGCTGGCTGCCGCCGATGATCTCACCCACAGACGGGACCAGCACATCCATTGCCGCCACAGTGGCATTGTCGCTGTTCAGGCGCATGTAAAACGGTTTGATCTCTTTGGGATAATCATAAATGATCACCGGTTTTTTAAACTGCCGCTCCGTCAGAAAGTTTTCATGCTCCGACTGCAGGTCCTTTCCATAGGATATTTCAAATTCAAATTTCTCCTTGGCGCCGGTTAAAATATCGATTGCCTCACGATAGGGCAGCCGGACAAATTCTGAAGAAACAATATTTTCCAGGATCTTCATCAGCTCTTTATCAACGAACCTGGCAAAAAGATCCAAATCTTCTGAACATGTCTCCAGGATGGCGGCCGTCAATTCTTTTATCATTTCTTCGCCCAGGTCCATGTTTCCCTGTAGATCGCAAAAGGCCATTTCCGGCTCCACCATCCAAAATTCAGCCACATGCCGCCGGGTATTGGAATTTTCAGCCCGAAACGTCGGGCCAAAGGTATATACATCGCCCAGGGCCAGCGCAAACATCTCCGCCGACAGCTGGCCGGAAACCGTCAAATTGGCCGGCCGGCCGAAAAAATCACGGGAAAAGTCGGTTTGTCCGTCTTTAAGGGGTGGGTGGACCAAATCCAGGGTCGTCACCTTAAACAGTTCACCGGCCCCTTCGCAGTCCGAACCGGTAAGGATGGGGGTATGAATATAGGAAAAGCCTCTGTCCTGAAAAAAGCGATGAATGGCATGGGACAAGGCCGAGCGAATGCGGAAGGTGGCCCCGTACTTATTGGTCCGGGGGCGTAAATGCGCAATATTTCTTAAAAACTCGTCACTGTGACGCTTTTTCTGGAGCGGGAACGACTCCGGGGCCAGGCTCAAGACCTCCACCCCGTCGGCTTGAATTTCCCAACGCTGCCCTGCCCCCTGGGACGCCACCAGTTTGCCCTTGACCGCGACAGCCGAGCCGGTTGTCAGTTTAACAACCTCATTATAATTTTCCAGAGCGCTGCCGGCAATTACCTGCATGTTTTTCAAGCAGGAGCCGTCATTGAGTTCAATAAAAGAAAACGCTTTTGAATCCCGCCGGGTTCTGACCCAGCCCTTGATCAGAACATCTGTGGCAGGGTCTTTCGCCTGAAGCAATTGGGATATTTTAGTTCGCTGCATACCTGTCTCCTTTTAAATAACGTCGTGTTCTATTACCTTCTCTTTTATATTACAGCTTAACCGTTATATAATAAAGTTCGCTATCCCTTTGCAGCAGCATCACAACAGATGATTTGTTCCGATATTTTATCATCGCTTTTTCAAAGTCCTTGATGTCCTTGATGGGGATATCGTCCAGCCGGCGAATGACATCCCCCGGCCGGGCCCCGATCCGGGCCAGATACGACTGCGGCTGCAGCTCTGAAATCACAACCCCTTCCGTAGCTGTTGTCCGGTTTGGGTGGCGACGGCCGGTGCCTATATTTTCCACGGCCACACCCAGCAGCTTGCCGATCAGGGCCTTTGCCTGACCCATGGGAAAAACAGCCGCTTTGACGGAAACACGCTGCTCCTTGCCGCCGCGCTGCAGATCTATCTGAAGGGTGTCGCCGCTGGCAAAATCGTTCATGGCCGACTGAAAATCCTGACTACTCTGGAGTTTTTTGTTTCCCAACGAAAGGATAATATCACCTTCCCGGATTCCCGCCTCCCCGGCCGGGCTGTTTTTTTCCACTTCCTTGACAAGCACGCCTTTGCTTACCGGAATGTTGAGGTATTTTGCAAGCTTATTGTCGATATCCTGGACAACGATGCCGATCCAGGCCGGGATCACTTCGCCGTGCCGGATCAGGTCGGAGATAATCCGTCTGGCCTTGTTGATGGGTATGGCAAAGCCGATCCCCTGGGCCTTGGCATAGATGGCCGTGTTGATTCCGATTAGGTCCCCGTTGATGTTCAGCAGGGGCCCGCCGCTGTTTCCCGGATTGATGGATGCATCTGTTTGGATAAAGTCCTGAAATACGCGGTCGTCCGTTCGGATGCTTCGACTCAGGGCGCTGATGACGCCTGTTGTGACGGTGTGGGAAAACCCAAACGGATTGCCGATGGCAATCACGGTCTCGCCGATCATTAAATCATCCGAGTTTCCCATTTCAATGGCCGGCAGCGGCGTTTTTGACTCAATCCGCAGGACCGCCAGATCAGAGTCGGGATCTGCACCGATAATTTGCGCCTCAAACTCCCGTTCATCATTTAACACCACCTTGATCGTCCCGGTTTTTTCAATGACATGGGCATTGGTCAGGATAAAACCCCTTTTGCCGTCAATGATGACGCCCGATCCCAGGCTGCTGCGCTGGTAGCGCTGCTCAAAGCCGGGATCAAAAAAATCCTTGAAAAAAGAATCAAAAAAAGGGTCCATCCCGAATCCGGAAAAAGGATTGGCGCGCTTGCGTACTTCGTACCGGGAGCTTATGTTTACAACCGCCGGGCTGACCTTGCGTACGGCATTGACTACAGGGGTTTCACGCTGATATTCCGTGCCGCTGCCGATGGACGGCCTGGCCATAAAGAGCACCATGACGATCATCAGCGCCAAAATGATCTGTGTATATATGTTTTGCGATTTCATACGATAAACGATTTCTTTAATGTCATTATGTTTCCGTCTGTATTTGATGCATATCGACTTGAACCGCAGCAGCGAGCGCATTCCCCGTCCCGCCATGGCGGGACTGCAGGGTTCTTCAATTTTTGCTGCTTTTATGAACCATAAATCATCAAAGCGATTATCGCAACTGCAATTGAATGTCAGAAAAAATATCAAATTCTTTATTTTAACTTGAATCCCTGTTATTCGAGCCTAAAGTTAATAAAAACAGAAGCGGGTTAGAGCGGTTGTCAAAACTACATTCAGATTCAGCCGCCGGACAATTCCGTTTCAAGGCGCCCAATTCCCTTTTGGGGGGAATTAATGGGCAGCCCCTTAAAACAAATACAGATTGAAAAGAAATAATAGTATGAACAACAACCGTATAGAAGATATTCTGCCCCTGGTGGAACGGCCCAGCCGGTATTTAGGATCGGAAGTAAACAGCATCCATAAAGATCTCGCCGGTATAAAGCTAAAAATTGCGCTGGCTTTTCCGGACATGTATGAAATCGGCACCTCCCACTTCGGTCTCCAGATCCTTTACCACATCTTGAACCGGCAGCCCCAGATTGCAGCTGAACGGGTTTTTGCGCCGGCCCCGGACATGGCGGCGCTTTTAAAATCATCCGGCGCTGCGCTGCAAACCCTTGAAAGCGGGTGGCCGCTGCGCCGGTTTAATATCATCGGCTTCAGCCTTCTCTATGAGCTGAACTACACCAATATGCTCGCCATGCTTGACCTTGCCGGAATTCCCTTTAATGCAGACCAGCGGGACCTTTCCTATCCGTTAATTATTGCCGGCGGCCCCAGCATGGTGAACCCGGAACCGGTGGCCGACTTTTTTGATGCCATTCTGGTGGGAGATGGAGAAGAAGCTGTTTTAGAAATGGCCGAGGCCTGGCTTTTATGGAAAGAAGATGGGTCCGGTGACAAACAAACCCTTTTAAAAATGTGGTCTGCCATCGAAGGCGTCTATATTCCTTCTTTTTTCTCACCGGTATATGACGCATCCGGGTTTCAGACCCTGATAGCCAGGTTTCCGGACTATACAAAAGTCCGTCGCGCCATTGTATCGGACCTAGATAGCGCCGCATTTCCCCAAAAGCCGATCCTCCCCTTCGGACGGCCGGTTCATGACCGCTTGCGGCTGGAAATTTCCCGGGGCTGCACCCGGGGCTGCCGCTTTTGCCAGGCCGGAATGACCTATCGCCCGGTTCGCGAAAGAAAGACCGAAACGCTGGTAGCGCTTTCCGAGGCATCGCTGGCTGCCACCGGGTATGAGGATTTATCGCTACTCTCCTTGAGTACCGGCGACCACAGCTGTATCCAAGCCCTATTGCAGCACCTGATGGACCGCTGCGAGCAGAATCATACGGCTGTCTCCCTTCCGTCGATTCGGGCAGGCACCTTGACGCCGGAGTTGATGAAACTGATCAAGCGGGTCCGCAAAACCGGATTTACCATAGCGCCGGAAGCCGGCAGCCAACGGCTCAGAGACGTCATCAACAAGAACATTCTAAACGATGAAATCATCCGTACGGTAAAGGACGCCTTCGGTCTGGGATGGCGGGTCATTAAATTATATTTCATGATCGGGCTTCCCACCGAAACCCCAGGGGATCTGCGCGAACTGGTGGAACTGGTAAAGGCGCTGCGCCTAATTAAATCGCCCACAGGCGCGAAGCTGAGGAAGGGCGCCATCAACGTCAGCATCACCACATTTATACCCAAGCCCCACACCCCGTTTCAATGGTCAACCCAGCTTTCTCTGACGGAGTCCAACGAAAAAATCCGTATGCTCAAGGACCAGCTCCACTTATCCGGCATCCATTTTAAATGGCAGAATCCGGAGGTCAGCGCCATCGAGGGGCTCTGGTCCCGGGGCGACCGGCGACTTTCCCGGCTGTTGACAGCCGCCTACCGGCGGGGATGTCGGTTTGACGGCTGGAGCGATTTGTTTCAATTTCATTCCTGGCAGAAGGCTATTGAGGATGCCCAGGTGGATGCCGATTTTTACACCACCCGTACAAGGGACATTGACGAACCCCTTCCCTGGGATCATATAGATTGCGGCCCTTCAAAGGATTATTTAAAAGCGGAGTGGCAAAAGGCGCTTGCAGCCGAGCCGACCCCGGACTGCCGCAAGGGAGCCTGTAACAGCTGCGGCGTCTGCGATTTTGACCGGGTGGCCCCGATCGTTTTTACAAGCTGCCCGACGCCCCCGGCGCTGCCTGCTCCGGCCGCCCCCTTCGAAGAGCCGGCGTTTCAAACTTTCCAGTTGACCTACGCCAAAAAGGGACCGGCCAGATATTTCGGACATCTCGAGATGGTCAACATCTTTCTGCGCGCTATCCGCCGGGTCAACCTGCCGCTGAAATACTCCCAGGGGTTTCACCCCATGCCGAAAGTTTCTTTTGAAGACCCGCTTCCCATCGGCCTTGAAAGTCTTGCAGAAATCATGTCCGTAACGGTTCGAGCACCTGTAAAACCGGATGAGATACCAACCGCTCTGAATTCACATCTTCCCGAGGGGCTTGAGGCCCTGGGCTGCCGGCCGGCCCCTGCAAAAGCCGACCGGGCCGCTATTCAATCGATCACATATCAGCTGACATTAAAAGAGGGTTCTTTTGATAGAGCGAAATTACAATATTTTAATGATAAGCCCGAAGTTATCCTTGAACGGCTGAACCGGAAAGGAAACCGGATACAAATCGATCTGAAAAAAACGGTTGTAAAGGTTGAGTTCCTTTCAGACGTTAAACTCCAGCTGACGCTTAAATCGGAACCCGGTAAAACAATCCGGCCCTTTGAAGCTGTTTCTGAAATTTTCACCATCACCCCGGAAGCCATTAAACTGGCCAGATGCGTCAAGATTGTCACGAATTAGATCATAAAATTAATTGCAAACGATGGGGTATTTGACGTATAATGTATCCGATTGGCTTTTACAAAAGGGACCCGATCCGTATGTATAAAAAAATTGTAATTAATGTTGCCCCGCATGAAACCCGTGTTGCCCTCCTGGAGGATGGAACGATTGTGGAACTTTTTATCGAGCGGAAAGATGAGTCCAATATCGCCGGGAATTTTTATAAGGGCAGGGTTCAGCGGGTTCTTCCGGGAATGCAGGCCGCTTTTGTGGATATCGGACTAAATCAGGCCGCGTTTCTGTATGTAAATGATATCAACGGCCATCACTTTAACCGGATGGAGGAACAATTATTCACATCCGAAACAACGGAGGAAGCGCCTTCGGCCAATGATTCCTCTGCTGTAGAGATTTCGCCAGAGCCCTCCCCGGGCGGCTTTGATAAAAAGGATTTTTCCATTGAAGATCTGATTAAAGAGGGACAGGAAATCCTGGTTCAAGTCGCCAAGGCGCCCCTGGGAACCAAAGGGGCCCGGGTCACGTCTTATGTGTCGCTTCCGGGTCGCTATCTGGTGCTGGTACCGGACTCGGACCACATCGGGATTTCCCGGCGAATTATTTATGAAACCGAACGGCTCCGTTTAAAAGATCTGACTCAGACCCTGCGAAAGGATAATCTCGGCTACATAGTCAGAACCGCCAGTGAAGGAATTCAGGCCGAAAAACTGGCGTATGAAATGGAGTTTCTCAACAACCTGTGGAAAAACATCCAAAAAAAATATAAAACCGCGCCGGCGCAAGCCCTTATGCACTCAGAGCTAAATGTGATTCTGCGGGCGGTAAGGGATTTGCTGATACATGAAGCCGAACGGTTGGTTATAGATTCGCGGCAGGGATATGAATCCGTGCTCGCCTTTCTGGATGAGTTCAGCCCCAGCCTGAAAGATTCCGTTGAGTTATATGAAGGCACAGAACCGATATTTGATGTTTACAATATTGAAGGGGATATTTCCAGGGCGCTGAAAAGAAAGGTCTGGCTGAAGTCCGGTGGGTATCTCATGATTGAACAAACCGAGGCGCTGGTGGCCATTGACGTGAATACCGGCAGATATGTCGGCAAGCACAACCTCGATGAAACCATATTAAAGACCAATCTGGAGGCTGTTAAGGAAATTGCCTATCAAATCCGTCTGCGCGATATCGGCGGTATAATTATTATCGATTTCATTGACATGAGCAAAAAAAGCAACCAGGAAAAAGTCTTTCAATCCCTGATCGAAGCATTGAAAAAGGATCGCAGCAAAACCAACGTACTGCCCATGTCGGAGCTGGGCCTGATTCAGATGACCCGAAAACGGATCCGCAAGCCCCTCAACCGGCTGCTGTGCGAGCCCTGTTTTTACTGCGAAGGCGAGGGATATTTGATTTCCAAAGAATCGATTTCTTACAATATTTACCGGGAACTCCGCCGCGAGGCCATGGAATCGCTCGGCGCCCGGCTGACGCTGCGCGTCAATCCCAATATTGCGGAGCTGATGCTGAGGGAAGAAAACCATGCCATCACGGCCCTGGAGCAAAAGACCGGCAAACAGATCGTTATCTTTCCCGAACCCCAGTTTCATATGGAAGAATTTGATATCATGGAGATGACCCTTTCTTAATAATGACGGCCGGCCGGAAACCATAAGAACCCATAATTTGTTCCTTGACATCATAAATCGTTTATGCTTTATTTCCACGGTTTGACTGAAACGGTGTTCCGGAGAACACTATAAAAAATTTTATGACTTAAGTATAAACATACGCTCGTAAGGGGATTTAGATATGAAACAAACCTATCAGCCAAGCAAAATAAAGCGTGCCCGAACCCATGGCTTCCTAAAACGGATGTCCACCAAAGGGGGCAGGCGGGTCATTAGCCGTCGCCGGGCCAAAGGCCGGATGCGGTTAGCGGTATAAATAGCTTTGTCGCTATAGCGAAAATATTTAGTTATTTCGGTTCGTTAACACGAAATATCATCATTTTGAGTATGTGGGATACCACTCTGCTTTGCACTAAAACAGAAGGTACCTGTTTTATTTGAGCAATCAAATTAATTTTTGGGACTTTCCCCCAATTCAGTGGCTGAACCGGGCGGCAGAGCGGGATAAAACTTTAACTATAGGGGTACAGCGGGCTAAAATCTTTTGCGCTTTTTTTTTACCAAGACGGACAGGATTTTAAAGCGATCCGATTTTCTTCGGTTGCAGCAGACAGGAACGAAAATTCAGAATAATCACTTCATTGCTTCGTATGGTCCCGGACGCTCTAACAGGTCCCGTCTTGGCATCACCGTAACAAAAAAGGTTGGCAACGCTGCGACGCGCAACAGAATCAAACGGATGTCGCGTGCATTCTTTCGGCTAAACAGGCATAAATTAAAAGGTGGCTGGGATATCGTTATTATCGCCAAAAAAGAAGCCGTCGATCTAACTTCCGGCCAGGCGGTTTCGTCCCTGCAGAATGTCTTCGACAGGATACCGAGGAACCTTGGTAATTAACAAAATCATCGTCAGGCTGTTTTTATTGCTCATAAAAGCCTATCAGTACATCGTGTCGCCTGTCCTGACGCCTGCCTGTCGTTTTTACCCGACCTGTTCAAATTATGCTTACGAAGCGCTGGCGCAGTATGGTCTGGCCAGGGGGGGCTACCTTGCCCTTAAACGGCTTTTGAGGTGCCACCCTTTTCATTCCGGCGGAATCGACCCGATTCCTTAACCGGCAGCCAGGCCCGGTGTTAATCCATATCCTTTGAACGGTGCGACCGCAACGCCGAAAATTGCAGCAGTTTAAAAATCCTGCAATCGGATGTGTTACACCCCGCAAAAGAATTATCCCCCTTTGCTAAGCCCTAATTTTAATATATACCAGATGTAATTTTTATATTCCTTCTGAATAGCAGGAGAAAATCATGGAACAATCACGTTTGTTAATCGCCATAGCACTTTCTTTTCTTGTTTTTTTTGCCTGGCAGGCCCTTTTTGTAGATAAAGAAGCACCGCAGCAGCAGAAAACGACGGCTCCGTCGGATCAATCCGCCCCCGCCACACCCGCCGCACCAGCGGTTGAGCCGATCATCACCCCCGCGGTTCCCGCGGCAAAACCGGCCGAGCTTACACCCCGTTCCCAAGCCAAAACAATCACGGTTCAATCGCCTTTCTATGCCGTTGAGATTTCCGAAAAAGGGGCTGCTTTTAAAAGCTTTGTTTTGAAAAACTATCGGAAGCGGGTTGAGGAAGATTCTCCCTACATGAACCTGGTTCCAGCCGGGCTGGAATCCGGCACGATCCTGACCGGGTTTGCCGGAAAAAGTCTGGGGGGTATTGATCACGCCATTTTTGCCGCCCAAACCCCGGCTGAAATGATAGATGCCACCAGCAGCCCCCAGAGCGTTTCATTTGTATATGTAACGGATGAGGGAATCACTGTTGAAAAGACCTACCTGTTTTCACCGGAGACCTATCGCATCGGGCTGACGGTTACGATCCAGAACGCTTCCCCCCGGACCATCACAGACAGCCTGACGCTTTCCCTGATGACGCTGCTGCCTGAAAAAGAAGAGCGCTACGGCTTCAGCGGCCCCAGCGCACTGATCAACAACAAGCTTGAAAATATCGCAATTAAAAAAATCAAAGACAAAAACACTTATACCGGTAAGCTAAAGTGGGTGGCTGTCCAGGACCGCTATTTCATGGAAAGCATTATCCCCCAGATCACCGATGTTGAGGCCGGTATGCATCTTATTCAAAAAGAAAATAACCTGCTGGAAACCCAGTACCGTCAGCCGGTCAGCGTAATACCATCCGGAACCCAACAGCGGTTCGAATACCAGCTCTTTCTGGGCCCCAAAAGCATGCGCATTTTAAGACAGTTTGGTTTCGACCTGGACAAGGCCGTTAACTTCGGCTGGTTTGACTTTATCGCCAAACCCTGCCTGTGGCTGATGAATCAATTGTACCGACTGATTCCCAATTACGGCGTTGACATCATCATCCTGACGTTATTCATCAAAATCCTCCTCTGGCCCCTGGGAACCAAAAGCTACAAGTCCATGAATGAAATGAAAAAACTTCAACCGTTGATGACCGAACTCAGGGAAAAATACAAGCACGACAAAAAAAAGATGAACGAAGAGGTTATGGCGCTTTACCGGGTCTACAAGATCAACCCCATGGGCGGCTGCTTGCCGATGGTGGCCCAGATTCCGGTATTTTTTGCCCTGTACCGGATGCTATACGAGGCCATTGAACTGCGACATGCCCCTTTTGTGGGCTGGATCAACGATCTGTCCGCACCAGACCGGTTGTTCAGTTTCAGCTTTTCAATTCCTTTTATGGAGCCGCCATACGGGATTCCGGTTTTAACCATAGTAATGGGGGCCTCCATGCTGCTGCAGCAGAAAATGACACCCACGCCGGGCGATCCGATGCAGGCCAAAATGATGATGTTCATGCCGGTCATTTTTACTTTTATTTTTATTAACTTTTCATCGGGGCTGGTGTTGTACTGGCTTATCAACAACATCCTTTCAATGGCGCAGCAATATTACATCACCAAAAAAACTGCTTAATCAGGGAGGAATAGCATGCCCTCACAGATGGAATTTGAAGGTAAAGATCTTGAAATCGCTATTAAGAATGCAAGCAAAAATCTGAGCATCCCTGCAGATAAGCTTAAATACAGTGTAATTTCCTATGGATCCACCGGGATCTTCGGCCTGGTGGGCGCCAAAAAAGCGCGTATTCGCGTCACAGTACCGGACAGCGCACCAAACAAACCCAAAAAGGTGCGCACACCGCCACCGTCGGATCAGAAGGATATTCCAAAAGATAACCCAGACCCTGAAATAACGGCTGCGCCTCCACCCATTGAAATTGCTGCCGAAATTGAACCGGATATAACCACCCCGCCGCTGGATAAAACCCCTTCGCCGCCGGATGAAGCCGCCCTGCAGGCAGGCAAGGACGCACTTCAGCAGATCGTCGACACCATCACCACAGGGGCCTCCATTTCCATTGAAACGGATCCCGAACACACCCTGTTTAATATCAGCGGCGGCAATTCAGCCATACTGATCGGCAAACGCGGCCAGACACTTGACGCCATGCAATATCTGGTTGAAAAAATCGTCAACCGGCAAAACGATGACCGCATTCGCGTCCAGGTAGATATTGAAGACTATTTGAAAAATCGAAAAAACAATCTGATACAGCTGGCCGGTCGCCTGGCAGAAAAAGTGAAGCACACCGGCAAAGCCGCTTCTGCCGGTCAGATGAACGCCCATGATCGCAGAATCGTCCATGTGGCCCTAAAAGACGACATGGCGGTTCGGACCCAGAGTATCGGAGAGGGCTTATATCGCAAGCTGATGATTTTTCCCAAGAAAAACACTCAAAAGAAAAAATCGACCTAAACCGAAACCATGGACCCTTCCACCATTGCTGCCATTGCTACCCCGCCGGGCAGCGCCGGTATCGGTATTATTAAAATCTCTGGACCGGATGCTGTATCCATAACTTCGACCATTTTTGTTAAAACTGGCAAAAATGCAGCCCGATCTGCCGGATCGTCCTTTGACAATCCGGCTATATTGGAATCCCATCGACTCTATCTTGGCCATATTGTAGATCCCGAAACAGGGCGTACCCTGGATGAAGTTCTCCTGTCCGTCATGCGCGCCCCCCGCTCATATACCGGAGAGGATGTGGCTGAAATCAATACCCATTCCGGCATGACTGTTTTTCGTGCTATTATGGAACTGCTTTTGCGCCAAGGCGTCCGCCTTGCCGAGCCGGGCGAATTTACCAGACGGGCATTTCTTAACGGCCGCATCGATCTGACCCAGGCCGAAGCTGTCATTGATATCATCAATGCCCGTACCGAAGATGCCCTTGAAATCGCTTCCGCCCATATTAAGGGTGAATTCAAGGAATGTATTGGGGCTGCAAGAAACGCGCTGCTGGGCGTCATGACTTTGATGGAAGCGGCCATCGATTTTCCAGATGATGTCGAACCGGTTGAAATCCGTATTGTAATTGAAACCTTGCAGGGAGCCGTTGTAAAACCGCTATCAGAACTGGTGGCACATTACCGCCACGCGCATATCCTCAGGGACGGTTTGAATCTGGCGGTGGCCGGCCGGCCCAATGTGGGCAAATCCAGCCTGATGAACCGCCTGATTCAAAAAGACCGGGTTATTGTCAGCCCGATTCCTGGTACAACCCGCGATTTTATCGAAGAAACCCTCAACATTCATGGCATTCCGGTAATAATTGCCGATACCGCCGGCCTGCATGAAACCCTGGACCCGGTGGAAGTGCTTGGGATTCAAAAAACCCGTGACTATATCAGCAAGAGCGACCTGGTCCTATTTATGGTCGACGCCAGCGTACCACTGAAAAGTGAAGACCTTCAGATATTTGAGTCTGTTAAAACCAAAAATGTCATTCTGGTTTTAAACAAACAGGATCTGGTTACGGACCCTGATCCGGCCCGCCTGCCGGAAAGCTGGCAGTTCCTGCCCCGGGTCCGGATTTCAGCCCTTTACAATCAAGGCATTGACCGCCTTAAAGATTTGATTGCATCGGTTTCCATGGGGGACGCTCGTCTGGATCTTCGAATAAAGATGATCCCCAACCTGCGTCATAAGCAGCTTCTGGACAAAGGCCTGCTGGCGATCCGCAATGCTTTGGAAGCCCTCAAGGCAGACACCCCTCTGGAGCTTGTTGTCATTGATCTTCAGGAAGCAGCAGATGCCCTGGCCGATATAATCGGGATCAATGTTAAAGAGGACATTCTGGATCAAATTTTCAGCCGTTTTTGCATCGGCAAGTGATGTTTCACGTGAAACATTCAGGGTTCCGTTTACATCTAACATCTTATCTCAATTAAAACCCGCCGGGAACTTGCATTCCGATATCCTTGAGCTATATTTATAAAGATAACGACTCCGGCGAATTATCAGAAAGCGAGGTTTTTCTTTTATGCGTAAAACGTTACAGCCCTTTTTTAACCAATATGAAACCCTTGTTGAAATGACTGACAGCACATTCAGCCGTGTCAAGAAGGAACACAGCGATTGTGTGACCTGCAAGATAGAATGCGCCGACTGCTGCCATGCGCTTTTTGATCTGACGCTGATCGAGGCGTTATATCTGAATCATCACTTTAATCGAATATTCAGTGGTCCGGAAAAAGACACCCTCCTGGAAATCGCCAACCGGGCCGATCGCTCCGTTTATCAGATCAAACGACGGGCGCTCCAGGCCCTGGAAAGGGGAGCGGCTGAAGCCGACGTTTTGACCCAGGTGGCTGAAGAACGGATCCGCTGCCCCTTGCTGGACGAAAAAAACCGGTGCGGCCTGTATGCGTTCCGGCCGATTACATGCCGGCTTTACGGCATCCCCACTTCCATCCAGGGAACCGGTCACACCTGCGGCAAGTCCGGCTTTGTCAAGGGGTCCGCGTATCCGACCGTCAATCTGGACGTTATACACCGCAAGCTTTTTGATATCTCGGCAGCACTGGTTAAAGCGCTCGGTTCCCGGCATATAAAAATGGCCGACATGCTCCTGCCGGTTTCCATGGCACTGCTGACGGTTTTTGATGAGGACTATTTAGGCCTTTCGCCGATAGAAACACCAGAAACGGATGGAAACAGCCGGAAAAAAGGAGGAAACAATGACCCCGCACAATCCGGATGAGGAGGAGAGAAAAAAGGCCATTTTTAACAGCATGTCCCCCCGGCGCCAGCAGCACATCCTCAAAAAGGGATATGACCGCTGGGATCCTTTTCAGGAGCCCAAAGACCCCATCGATATCCGTCGTGACCCCACCAAGCGAACGTCTCAAATGCTGGTCAGAGAATTTTTACAATCGCGACCCCTTGAGCAATACAGCAATGCATATGGTCGGGGTGTTCTGGAGATCTGTCTGGGAATCATCAACAGCGACGAACGGTTCGTGGGAATGTTCGAATTTAGCTGCTGGTATCAGGATCTGCTGCGAAAAGAAGGGCATTTGGAAAAACCCCGCTGACATTAACGGCTGACGGGACCGGTGCCGGACACAGACCCTGAACCGCAACAGCGAACGCAAACCCTGCCTCGCCCTGACGGGACTGCAGGGGTCTTGAATCCTTTCCAAAAGAAAATTTTTGAGATCGGCCTTGACCTTGATGATAGGCTATTTAATCCTTTACATAAAATTTAACATATGTTACAAATTTTTACTTTTGGTGCTAATATGTAATGATCCTTTTTCAAATTTAATCTTGGCGTCCCGGCTGTATGCTTTGGTCGGCAAATGCATCATGTATCTTAAAGGTTGTTTTGGGCAGGCGCATCAGCTGAGAAATGCCGACACCAACGCGTCAATCAGATAATTCTCATTTTTGAAAAGGCTGCTTATGAAAAAGAAAGATTTAAACTACTTTAAAAAACTTTTAACCCATCAGCTGGAACAACTATTGAGTCAGGCGGATGATACGGTTTCCGGAATGACGGCCCCCAAGGAAAATTTCCCGGATCCCACCGATCGCGCTTCCCTCGAGGCGGACCGCAATTTCATGCTGCGCATCAGAGACCGTGAAAGCAAGTTGATCAAAAAAATCAAAAAGGCCCTTGAACGGATTGACGACGGCACCTTTGGTATGTGCGAATCCTGTGGTGAAGAAATTACCGTAAAGCGGCTTAAGGCCAGATCGGTCACGACACAGTGCATTGATTGCAAAACCAAAGAGGAGGCGTTAGAGAAAGCCCTTGGATTGTAACCACTGTGTGAGGATTGACCTTCATATTCACACCACTGTATCCGATGGCACGTCGACCCCGGCCCAAATCCTTACACTGGCCCACGAACTCGAACTTGGTGCAATCGCCATTACCGATCATGACACCCTGGACGGTGTCAAGGAATCGTTTCGCATCGGCATTCCGCCCTCGGTTCGATTCCTGACCGGAGTTGAAATCAGTGCAACCCCACCCCCGCCATTCCGTTGCCCCGGAAGTTTTCATATTCTGGGTTACGGCGTTCGCCCCGAGGATCCGCTTTTAAACCAGATACTCTTTCAATTGCAGGATGCCCGCAACAACCGAAATCCACGCATCATCGAACGCCTGAACAAGCTCGGCCTGGATATTACCCTTGAGGAAGTGAACCGCATCGCCGGAGACGGACTATTGGGAAGGCCCCATATTGCCCGCCTGATGGTAAAAAAAGGATACGCCCGCTCCATTAACGATGCTTTTGACAATTATCTGGGAAAAGGGAGACCCGCTTATGTAGACAAATTCCGGGTCGATACGTCCCAGGCCATCTCGCTCATAAGCAGCGCCGGCGGCCTTCCGGTTTTAGCGCATCCTTATCTGCTGGAGACCGAAAGCGAAAAAGAACTTGAAGATCTGGTGATCATGATGAAAGCCATGGGACTCAAAGGGCTGGAAGTGTATTATCCGGACCATCCGCCGGAATATACCGCCCAGTGTATGGAGCTGGCCCAAAAGCACGGTCTGCTCATGACCGGCGGCACGGACTTTCATGGCAGCCTCAAACCCGAAATTCAAATGGGCATCGGAAGGGGTGATTTTTTCGTACCTTATGAGATTTACGAAAAACTGCAGCAAAATCTCCATCGATAACGCTTTTTGATTTAACCGTTTCCCCCTGATGCCTGTATTCACAAAATAAACGTATGTGCGGTACTATGGAAGAGAGCGATCTACACCTGATTGAACAGACAATTTCCTATGAATTCAAGGACAAGAATCTGCTCCAAGAGGCCCTGCGGCACAGCTCCTATGCCAATGAACAGCCTGATACAGGCCTGCGCGATAACGAACGGCTGGAGTTTTTAGGAGATGCAGTTCTGAACCTGGTGGTGGGGCATATCCTCATGCAGCGCAATCCGGAGCTGAAAGAAGGCGAACTTTCGCGCCTGCGGGCCGGGATTGTCAACGAGTCCCGCCTGGCGGCCTTTGCCGTTGCCATAAACCTGGGAAATTATATTCAGCTTGGAAAGGGCGAGCTGCAGACCCTGGGCCGCAAGAAAAAATCGATCCTGGCCAACGCCTTTGAGGCCCTGCTGGCCGCAATCTACCTGGACGGCGGATTTTCAGCCGCATTTCAAATCATTGAAGCCCGCTTCGCCGATCTGTTTGAAACCATCGCCCGGCCGACCGCCATTCCTGATTTTAAAACCCGGCTCCAGGAATTGGTGCAGCAAATCCACAGCGAAACCCCCACCTACCATTTGGTTGATGAAAACGGCCCGGATCATGACAAAACCTTCACCGCCCGGGTGGCATTTGCTTCCCTGCAGGCCGACGGCATCGGCAAGAGCAAAAAGGCGGCCGAACAGGAAGCCGCGCGGCTGGCCCTGGAAATGTTAACCAGTTAGGATCACACCCAAAAGAGTGGATGACCCTGAAAGGATTCAAAGCGCCGAGGGGTCCAGGGTTCAAGAGAAACGAAAATGAATACCGGCAGCCGCAAAACTAAAAAACCATTTATCATCCCTGTTTTTTTGCCCCATGCCGGCTGCCCCAACCGCTGCGTGTTCTGCGATCAGACAGCCATCACTGGTGAAAAACCATCTCTGCCGAGTGCGGAATCCCTTTGCGAACAGGTGAATTCGTTTGTCGCCTATAAGAACAAAACGCGAAAAAACGTTCAAATCGCCTTTTACGGTGGAAATTTTCTGGGCCTTGCGGAAAAAAATGTCCGGATGTTGCTGGAAGAAGCCGCCGCATTTGTCCGGGCCGGCAAAGTGGACAGCATCCGTTTTTCCACCCGGCCGGACACCATTGATGCCGTCCGGCTCAACTGGCTGAAAGCTTTTCCCATCTCCGCCATCGAGCTCGGGGTCCAGTCCATGGATGACAGCGTGCTGACACTTTCCAACCGTGGGCACACGGCAAAAAACACGCAAAAGGCGGTGGAGCTGCTGAAGGAGAAAAAATACCAAATCGGCCTGCAGCTCATGTTGGGCCTTCCCGGTGACAATGAAGCCCGCGCCGTCAAAAGTGCACAAAAAACAGTTGATCTCTCACCCGACTTTGTCCGCATCTATCCCACCGTGGTCCTTAAAAACAGCCCCCTGGCCCGGCTGTTCCAAAGGGGGGAATATCAACCCCTATCACTGGAAGCGGCTGTTTCCCTCGCCAAAAAATTCTACCGGATTTTTGAAGCCCGCGGTATTCCGGTCATCCGCATGGGTCTGCAGTCTTCGGAAGAGCTTGACGCCGGCACAAATATCCTGGCCGGCCCCTATCACCCGGCCTTCGGCCAGCTTGTATATGCCGACTTTTTTCTGGACAAAGCCCGGTCGCTGCTGCAAAATTTAAAAAACAGTCCCGAATCCATTAGCATACAGATTCACCCCCGCAGCCTGTCCCGTCTTCAGGGGATTCGCAACCAGAATATTATGACGCTTAAAAAAGAGTTTGGTTTGCAGTCCATCGCTATGGTTACGGACAATTCCCTGGCCGAAAATGAATTAAAGGTCGTTTAGGATAGCGCCGCTTAAAGCACGCCTTTATAGTTGCACAAAAAATTGTGCGCCCTGCCATATAAAATTGCCCAATCCATTTTCGGCTTTTGCCTGTTTCACGTGAAACATTTCAACATTCACCCAAAGAGGAATCTTATGAATCTTCATCGCACGGGTTAAAATATGCTTTATTAATAATTCTAAACGTTATAAGCATACAAAGCTTTTTCCCCACAGACGTCCCCACCAAATTACATCATTACATCCAGAAAACTGATACAGGCGGTCAAAAATGATTATGCACAAAATTATGTGCATGGCGTGCACATTTTTTTGTGCATAACATGGGCCTAATTCTCAATTTTCCCGATATTCAAGCTATCACAACCGGATGCCGCCGTTTTCTAAAAGTACATTATGTTTTATTTTTTAAACGAGTTATATCGTTTGTTTGATGAATTGTTAATGGGTAGTCAAATTTTGGCCCGAACCTTGCTAATATTTGTGGACGTATCTGTACCCCTCTCCTTCACCACCATTACTTTTAATTAGCAGTTAACATTTTTAGTTTAAAAGGAGGATGGTGAGAACCATGGATCATTTTAAACTCGAAAAACATTTCTGCAAACGTGCGCTTTCCTTCCTGTTCGCCACCCTTTTAATTTTAATCCTTCCTGGACAAGTCGCCATCGCCGTAGAAGCACCCATCATCAGCGGCCAAACAAAAATGACCCCGGGTGAACAGCAGGTTCTGTCCATCATGAACTATCAAACCGGCAACACCTATACATGGAGCATTGAAAGCGGTGGGGGGACCTTAAGTGTCGCCTCGGGGCAAAGTACAGCCTATACCGCACCGACTTCTAATCCCAATTGTGCAAACAATCCTACAATTCAGGTGGTCGATTCTTATGGCAATACCGGTTCAATTCAAATCGCCATAAACACCTATACGACATCAGTTACCGCGTTCACAGTCATTGAGCCTGCTTATCGTCTAAAAGCCGTTTCGTTTGGCGGCTATCCCAGATGCGAAGAATATCCTTGCGGCACGCGAGCAGGTTTTGGTGTTAATATAGAACGCCGTTTTCAAAAGTACCGTTGTGACGGCACTTATATTGGTTCTCAAATATGTTGGAATGTAAGTACCGCCTGTTGTGGTCCTATGTGCCCAACTTGTTTGCAACAATCGGATGGGTTAATAGCCTTGTTTAATTCTGGATCGGAACCCGGCTGTATAACGAATTGGGGTCCCTTCGGCGATTCGCGCACCCCTGAACAGAAGGCGGCGGGCTGTTGTCCTGAACAGTTGCTTTCAAGTTACGCGCCCAAGCAGTATGCGCCCCTGAATGTTGACTTCGGCAAAGATCCTGATGCTAAATATCCTGTATGTGAAAAAGAAAAAGTCGGCAATCCCATATCGATATACAACGGCAACAACTTTGAATCCCAGACAGACTTGAGTTTTCCCTCCCCGGGTGGCCAGCATTTTGAATTTACACGATATTACAACAGCCGCTCCACTACCCTGGTTGGCAGCGGCTACGGCTGGATTCACAACTACCGCGCTATTTTAAATACAGGGATTGTATATAACGGCGTTTCATACCTGAGAATTATCGATGAGACCGGCCGCGGCGTTTACTTTACGGATCATGGCGGCGCTTTCAAGGAACGATCCCATGTGCAGCTGGAAAACGGCAACTTTGTCTGGTACCGGCTGGATGGGCGCCGATTTATGTGGAATTCAGGCCGATATCTTATTCGGATTGAAGAACCTTCCGGCAAGCATCGATTGCTGACCTATGATGCCGCAGGCCGCCTGGCATCCGTTGTCGATGAAGCCGGCGGGCGGACCCTCACCTTTAATTACGACGGTAATGGCAGGATAGAATCCATATCCGGCCCGACAACCCCAGCTGTAGGCAATGGCATCTGGGTGCACTATGGATATGACGCCAGCGGCAACCTGATATCCGTCACCTATGCCGACGGCTCCGGCTACAATTATGAATATGTAAATCCCGGCAATCACAACCTCACCGCCAAAAAAGACAAGCTGGGGCATCTGCTGTCTTCCTGGACCTATGACAGCCAGGACAGGGCCGTTAGCAATTTTACCCGGGACGGCAAGGGCGTCAGCATCCATTACGTCAGCAATAACGAAGTCCGGGTGACCGACGCCTACGGCATTGCCCGCACCTACGCCATCTGGGATATCGACGGTCGCAAAAAAGTCACGGATATCAGCGGTCCTTCCGGCTGCGCCGACTGCGGCGATGAAGTCACGCGCATCGAATATGACAACCTGGGCCGGGCCATCGAAGTGGCATACGCCGGCGGCCGGATCGACCAGTTTGACGATTTTGACAGCCGCGGCAATGCCCGCATCTTCAAAAAAGCCGTGGGCAATTCGGATGAAAAAACCATTTTCTACACGTATCACCCGGATATCGACGCCAGACTCAGCCGGACCGAGACCAGCCTCCTTGGAAGCGGCAGCAAGGTCACCATCTGGGACTATGACAGTGACGGCGACGAAACACCGAATGAAAACCCCACCCGCCGGGTCTACCGGCTGATCGAGCGCGGGTTTACCCGGGATGCTGCCGGCTATGTGGTTCTCTTTGATCGCACCACCGCCTATACGTATAACAGCAAGGGTCAGGTCCTGACCATTGACGGCCCCCTGCCCGGCAGCCAGGACACCATCGCCTTTTCTTACAATGCCGCCTCGGGCGACCTCCTTGCCGTGACCCGGCCCCTGACCGGCGCCGTCAGTTATTCCGATTATGACGGCGCCGGCCAGGCCGGCCGTATCACGGATGAAAACGGCAATACCACCCTTTTGACCTATGACGGCCGCGGACGCATTACCTCCATCACCCGGGAAGCAGACAATGCTGTCGCCGAATTTAGCTATGACACCGCAGGAAGCCTCCATGAATCCATCGATCCTGACGGTGTGTCTACAGCCTTTGTCTATGATAGTGTATACGGCCGGCTCACGAATGCCCAGGATCCCCTGGGAAATTATTTGTTTTACGGATACGATCAGCAGGGAAACATCGCAGAGCAAAGCATCCATGCTTTTGATGGCGAGCGGCTTTATTTCAGGCGTTTTAGCTACCAGGGACCGCAGCACCCCGGCAAGCTCTGGAAGGAGATCAACCCGGACAACACCTATACCGAATACAGTTATGATGCCGGCGGCAATATCCAGGCCGTCACCGACCCGGCTGCAAAAACCACCTTTTATAACCACGACAGCCTGAACCGCCTGAGGGCCGTCACCCGGCCCGGGGGCGTTCAAACGGTCTATGACTATGACGGAAACGATAATCTTGCTGCGGTTACGGACGCCGAAGGCCACCGCACCGTCTACGAGCAGGATGATCCGGGCCGGTTGCTTAAAACCGACTCGCCGGACACCAACGCCGCCACCTATGCCTATGACAATGCCGACAACCTGATTTCCAAAACCGATGCCAGGGGCATTACGGTTCAATACACCTATGATGCCTTAAATCGCCTGACCGCCATTTATTACCCGGATCCAGACCAGAACGTATTCTTTTCTTATGATCAGGGTCAAAACGGCATGGGGCGTCTTACCGGCATCCGGGATCCGTCCGGCGCCGTATCATACGGATACGATTTTGCAGGACGTCTGATCCGGGAGACCCGGACGGTAAACGGATTTGAACACACGACCCTTTATGCCCACAGCTCGGCCGGGAGAATTCGCGAAATCACCTATCCCAACAACCGCAGGGTCCGTTACCGGTATGATGCCGCCGGTCAGGTCATAGAGGCTGCCAGTATCTTTGAAGAGGCGGAAACCGTTCTCGCAAATGAAATCATCCATTTGCCGTTTGGTCCCATAACCGCCTTGAGCTTTGGAAACGGCCTTGGCTTATTAGGCAGCTTTGATCAGCTTTACCGGCCGACAACCGCCCAAACGGAAAATGTTTATAACCGCAGCCTCACCTATGACCCGGGCGGCAATATCATCCACATTGACAACCTGCTGGATCCCGCCCGCAGCCAGTCGTTCGGTTATGATCCGCTAAACCGCCTGATCACTGCAGAAGGGATCTATGGTTCCATCAGCTACATTTACGATAATGTGGGAAACCGCCTCAGCAAAAACCTCAACGGCACGGTGGATATTTATAATTACGTTCCCGGAACCAGCAGGCTTTCCGACGCCGGCGGCCTGCCCTATACCTACGACGCCAATGGTAATCCCACCGCCATGGGAACCAGGAGCCTTTCCTACAACCAGAACAACCGGCTGATCCGAGCTGCGGATAATGGTTCTGTTTTGGGAGAATATGTCTATAACGCCCTGGGCCAGCGGGTGGTTAAAACGGCAGTCGGCCAACAAATCATTTATCTGTATGACCAGCAGGGCAACCTGATGGCCGAGGCAGACGGCAAAGGCAACATCGTCAACGAATACATCTGGCTGGACGGCCGCTTGCTGGCCGGGATAAAAAGTGGTAAACAGGTAGTTGAAGCTTTGGTTGACATTGATCCGGACACCCTGAACCTCGACAGTCACGGCAACTGGGTCACGGCGTTCATCCAGCTGCCGGAAGATTTTGATGTGGCCGAAGTTGATCCGGCAACCCTCACCTTAAATGGTACGGTTTATGCGGACAGGGTACAGGTGGAAGATTTTGACAGCGACGGCATCCCGAACCTGATGGCCAAGTTTGACCGCGCCCGGGTATCCGGCACGCTGCAGCCGGGCGACGGAGTTGAGATGCTTGTCGAAGGGGAAGCGGATGCATTTCTGATCAGCGGCGTTGACACCATCCGGGTAATCAGCAAGGGCAAAAAAAACAGGAAGGGGCAGGACACTGCAACGGCAGCCCGGACGGCTTTTTCCATTTCAACCGCGTCAAAAACAAGCCGACTGGTCTTTTATCACCTGGACCACCTGGGAACGCCACAGGTGGTGACCGATGAAAATGCCGAGGTGGTCTGGCAGGCGGATTATCTGCCGTTCGGGGAAGTGAATATTACCGCCAATGTAGTGGGAAATGAGTTTAGATTCCCCGGCCAGTATTATGATCATGAAACAGGCCTCTACTATAACTACCATCGGTACTATAACCCTGCTACAGGCAGATACTTGACGCCGGATCCGGTTGGGCTGGGTGGCGGGGCAAATCTTTTTGTCTACGTCAAAAACAACTCCATCAACTTTACAGATTTTGCGGGTTTATTTTGCGAATGTAATGACGCTTGCCCTTCAGGTTCATATGTATTCACAGGAACGGAATACGGAGGTTTCCTCTTTTTTGGTGGCGTGACTGCAAAGCACTTACTTTTTAAGTGTATGGCCGGAGAGGACATGTTTCATTTAACAATTCAAAGTCAATGTCGTTAACTTAAGCGATTGGCTTATAGCAAATATAAAATTTCCTGGATGATACCCGGTGATTTCGGGG
>JARGFK010000017.1 GCA_029211065.1 Desulfobacterales bacterium | reverse complement strand
CTCATCGGAAATGGGTTGAGAGTCGTTTGGAAAATGGCGACAATTTTCGTGAAGATAAATGGACCGACAGCATTGCCGTTGGCAGCGAGCGCTTTATCGGGAATATAAAAGCCTTGATGGGTGGAATGGCGTTAGGGCGCAGGCGCATTGAATCAGGAGAATCATTTCAACTTCGAGAAACGCAAAGTTCCTATATCGCTCTTTTGGGGGCCAAAAAGAGCGATATAGCCCCTGATAACACCTATGTTTGGGATTGAAACCTTAAAAATACAGTATGTTAGCTTGGACCGACCCTAAAGGATACCCGTTTTTGGGTACAAAATTGCTGGTCTAAGGATTTTTAACAAAATACTGTTTGGCTTAAACGGTCCTTTTTGGGGTCAAAAAGCATCGTTTTAGACGGTTTTAGGGCCTATTTTAGGATTCTTTCCCTGGTATTATAGTAAGTTACCGTGGTCCGACCCCGGGCTGTTGGATCTTCCCTCTGCCGTCAAATGTCTGGAAAACTCCATAGAAGCGTGCCTGACGTTTTTTATCTGCCCCGAAGAAGAGTGGATTTCTTTAAGGACCACGAACATTATTGAACGCCTCAACAAGGAATTTAAACGCAGAACAAAGCCGATGGAGATCGTAGCCGGGGAGAACGCCTGCTATACTCTCCTGGCATTTATCTGCCTTAAAATGGAGTTACACTGGAAATCAAACCCTATCGGAAAAGTGCGCAAGAATCTGCCATTCTTCAAAAAACTGGCTGATAAAAATTTTACACAAAAAACTTGACAGCACCCCTTGGTTTCACCAATCAGCTGCTTTGGGGATTCGTCCATGCAAACAACCGGATAAAGTGGATCGAACGGACGCTTGTAAACATCCAACACCATCTCCATATTCGCAACAAAGCTGCCGTTTTGCTCCGGTGGAATTACCCACCCCTTGTGCTGCCAAGGCTTGATTTCGTTTTTTTTAAAACGCGGCGTACCGCTTCATGAGAAATGCTGTCTATGTAGGCAAGTTCGACAACCTTGTCGGCTAACAACCTCAGAGACCATCGTGCGAAACCCTCAGGTGGCTCGCTGCAACTCAAGGCAACCAGGTGGGCTTCGAAGTCTCCGTCTGCCTTTTTAACATAGATGCGGCTTCCCTTTCTCCTATTGAGTGCAACATCGATACCTTCCTCAATAAATCGCTTCTTCACACGGTCAATTTTTCTCATGCTTGTGTTCAGTACGCGGGATATTTCTTCGTTAGTCGAACGTTTTTCCTGGAACTCTCCCTCATCGCACCCAAGCAGAGTCAATGCGTCCAGAATCTTCTGTGATTTATGCTTACCCTTGGAAGCGAGCTCGCCGAGCATTTTACGCTCCTCTTCGGTAAGCGTCACGATGTATTTCTTCATATCCAATCCTCCCGGGTTGATTATGAAGCATACTTACCACATTTTTTACGACATTACAAGGTTGACGTGACACTAGGGATCAAGGCCGTTATCGCCAAAGATTTTGCCCGCCTGCATCTGGCCAATATGGTCAACTGGGGGCTTCTGCCGCTGGTGTTTGTGAATGGAAAAGACTATGAAAGGATCAAACAGGGGGACCGATTGTCCATTGATACCACTGAACTAAAAGAGGGAAAAGAATACAGCGTTAAAAACGAGACTCAAAATTTTATATTTCCAGTTGTTTCTCCCTTATGTCAGATAGACCTCGATTCGGTTAAAGCCGGTGGGGTGATGAATCAGGTTAAACAGAGGAGCCGACTAATATGAAATCATTAACAAAAGAAATGACCCGGATATTAAAGGATTTGAAGAAAACCCACGGCATTACGGCCATTGAGGCGTCTTTTGAAACCGAAGATATTCAACTGTTTGAACAGCTGAGAATCGTTGAACTTGCCGCGCGCGCCGGTGTCGGCATTGTGGTGAAACTGGGGGGCGGCGAGGCGCTGACGGATATCCGGCTGGCAAAGATGCTGGGGGCTACGGCGATTTTAGGCCCCATGATCGAATCAAGATTCGCCCTGGAAAAATATCTGGAGTTGTGCGAGCGGACCTTTGCGCCAGAAGAGGACGTCAAGTATCTGATCAACATTGAAACGGTTGATGGCTGCAGGCGGATCGAAGAGATCACATCGACCTATAATGTAAAGATGCTGGACACCGTGGTCTTGGGCCGTACGGACCTATGCAATTCCATGAACATAAAAGACGTCAACGCACCGCAAGTTCTGGAAATGGCGCGAGCGCTTTTTGCCACGTTGCGACAGCGCTCGATCCGATGCATGGTAGGCGGTGGCGTAACACCCGCAACAGCTCCGTTTTTACAAAGGCTCGAAGGGATGGTGGACGGTTTTGAGACGCTGAAAGTCGTTTTCGGGGATTACGGCAAGGCGGCGCTTAACCTGGAGGAGGGTATTCAACGGGCCTTTGACTACGAATTAAAATGGTATCAGCTCAAGCGGCAGTATTATGAAGAGCGCTGCCGGGAAGATGCCAAAAAGATAAGTTGCCTGTCTTCGTAATAAAAGTTGATGAATGTAAAATTTGACTTATTCGTAAAAAGCCCTCAATCCCCGTCATGCCTGCCCCGCATCGAATGCGGGATAAACTTCAGCAGACATCCAAATACGCTTTAGCGTGGCGAAACCACTGGATCTTCGCCTTCGCGGTAATGTCGACAAGTGTGCAGTTTCGACTTTTTACAGTTTTATCAAGTTTGACGCTTAAAAAAATAGGAGCCCACTGCATGGTGACTGCAGCGGGCTCCGGATTTTTTAGGGCAATATGTAACTGATACGCGATTCGGACGTAAAGCCTTATATCAGGCCGCGGCTTTGTCTTTGTTGTAGCACAGCCGGCAGCAGGACAGGCAGCGGTTGGCTTCGCCCAGGGCGGATGCTTCACTCAGGACCAGGTCGGCTTCCACAAAGGACTTGATGCGTTCATCCACCGGCAGCTCGGGCATTTTGGCCCGGGGGGACGGTACAACGCCTGCAACGGTTTTAAAGATCGATTCCGGAATATGTTTTTTGCGCAGCGATTTGGAAACGGCCGTGACGTCTTCGCCGGCCAGGAACCGATGGATCGAGCGGGCCGCTCTTCTGCCGCCGCCGATGGCCTCCACCACCAGCGAGGCGCCGGTGGCGGCATCGCCGCCGGTAAAGATATTGGGGATGTTGGCCTGGAGCGTTTCCGGGTCGGCGTCGATGGTATTCCAGCGGGTAATTTTAAGTTCTTCAAGATCCTTGTCGGTCTTCACAAAGCCCACATCCGGTCCCTGGCCGATGGCGGTAATCAGCATATCGACCTCGATCAGGGTTTCAGACCCTTCAACCGGCACGGGCCGGCGCCGACCGCTGGCGTCCGGTTCGCCCAGCTCCATTTTAAGATATTCCAGATGCGTCGCTTTTTTCCGGTCGTCGCCAATGACCCGGACAGGGGCTGCCAGAAAATGGAACTTGACGCCTTCGTGTTCGGCTGCGACGATCTCAACTTGGTTGGCGGGCATTTCCGCGCGGGTGCGGCGATACACAATGGTGATTTCTTCCGCACCCAGCCGCACCAGCGTGCGCACGCAGTCAATGGCGGTGTTGCCGCCGCCGATGACGGCGCACTTGCGGCCGATGGGAACTTTTTCACCCAGGCCGATCCGTGCCAGAAAGTCGATGCCGGTAAAGCAGCCGTTCAGATCCTCGCCGTCCACCTTCAAGGCATAGTCCTGCCAGGCGCCGATGCCCAGAAAGACGGCGTCAAAGCCTTCTTCCAGAAGGGATTTCATGGTAAAGTCGCGCCCCAGCTTCACATCGGTTTTGGCTTGGACGCCCAAGTTTAAAATACTGTCGACCTCCCATTCCAGCACCTTCTTAGGCAGCCGGTATTCCGGGATGCCGTAGCGGATCATGCCGCCGAGTTTCGGCATGGCTTCAAAGATGGTAACGCCGTGGCCGACCCGGCGCAGAAAATAGGCGCAGCTTAAACCAGCCGGGCCGCCGCCGATGACCGCGACTTTTTTGCCGGTATCCGGTGCGCAGGTGATGGGGTAGCGCTTTCCGGAATTCATTTCAAAATCGGCGGCAAATCGCTTTAACTGGTTAATGGAGACCGCTTCGTCTTCAAGTCCCCTGCGGCAGTAGTCTTCACAGGGGTGCGGGCAGACCCGGCCGCAGGCCAGCAGGAGCGGATTGCGTTTGCGGATGGTATCCACAGCGCCCTTGTAATCGCCGGCCTTGATCCGGGCGATATATTCCGGGATGTCGATTTCCGCCGGACAGGTCTGCTGGCAGGGCGCCAGGGCCTGGTCTTCCCGGTTGAGCTGCAAGAGGCGTTCGGACATGGTTTTGACATCCAGGATATTTTTCGGGCACGCTTTTTCGCAGGCGCCGCAGCCGACACATTTTTGCTCGTCAACCACCGGATAGCCGTCCGGCTCCATGGCGATGGCGTTGAAAATGCAGGATTTGACACAGTCGCCAAACCCCAGGCAGCCGATGCGGCACACGCGCTTGCCGCCGTAGATTGCGGCCAGGGCCTGGCAGGTGTTGACGCCCATATAATAAAAATTGTCATCAGCACGGTTGCCGCCGTCACAACTGTTTAAGGATTTAAGCGGTTCCACCGATCCGGGGTCCAGCCCCATGACACTGGCGACATTGGCGGCCGACTCTGCCCCGCCCACCATGCAGACGCTCGGTTTGGCCTTTCCACCCACCACTGCGGCGGCAGCAGCCCCACAGCCGGTGTAGCCGCATCCGCCGCAATTGGCGCCGGCTAAAAAGCCTTCTACCTCGGCAATGCGAGGATCTTCATAGACATAAAATATTTTAGAAGCGACGCTCAAGAGCGAACCGCAGGCTGCTCCCAGGACCAGCATGAAAATGATAGCTTCGGTCACACATACCTCCCTTATACCATCCCCTTGAAAGCGAAAAACGCGAGCGAGAACATGCCGGCCGTAATGAGGCCGATGGATGTATCCAGCAGCGGCCGCGGCACCCGGGCCAGCAGGATCTTTTCACGGATGCCCGCAAACAGAATCAGCGCCAGGCCGAAACCGACGGCATAGGCAAAAGACGACACCAGGGCCTGCATGAAATTATACTCTTCGTTGACGTTGATGAGCACCACGCCAAGGACCGCGCAGTTGGTGGTGATGAGCGGCAGGAAGATGCCCAGTCCGGCATACAGCGCCGGAATGCTCTTTTTCAGGAACATCTCGACAAACTGAACCAGAGCGGCAATGACGAGAATAAATGCGATGGTCCGCAGATATTCCAGGCCGAATTTTTTTAATACGTATGCTTCCGTAATCCAGGTAAAAACGCCGGCCAGCACCAGAACAAAGACCACCGCCATGGCCATGCCGATGGCGGTTTCCATTTTTTTGGATGTTCCCAGGAAAGGGCAGTTGCCCAGATACTGCGCCAGCAGGATGTTGTTAACCAGAATACAGCTGATCGCCAGGACTAGATAGTCGCCCATGGATATTCTCCTATTTTTTGAAAAGATTCATGATACAGAGCATCAGGCCCAGGCAGACAAAGGCGCCGGGGGCTTCGACCATGAATTGAAACGGTTGAAAGGACGGGCCGAAAACCTGCAAGGGGGTTTCCCAGAAAGAGAGGGTTCCGAGTCCGAATTTGCTCAGGACGGCGCCTGACATGGAGCCCAGCGTAAAGGTGCCGCTGCCGAATATTTCCCTGAGGGAGCCAAGGGCAATCAGCGACAGGGTAAAACCGATTCCCATGCCCATGGCATCGACAAATGAGGCTGCAATCCCTTTTTTGGAGGCAAAGGCTTCGGCGCGCCCCAGGACGATACAGTTTACGACGATCAGCGGGATAAAAATGCCCAGCTTGAGAAACAGCGGATAGGCATAGGCCTGCATCAGGAGCTCCACCACGGTTACAAATGTGGCGATGATGATGATAAAGCAGGCAATCCGGACTTTCGGCGGAATGACTTTGCGCAGTGCCGATACGAGGATATTGGAGCATACCAGCACAAAGGTAAAGGCCACTCCCATGCCGATACCGTTTTCCACTGTTTTGGTTACCGCCAGGGTGGGACACAGACCCAGCACGAGTCGAAACGGCGGTATTTCATCCCAAAGCCCTTTTGTAAATTCCTGAACAATCGTCTTTGCCATCTTGAATCTCCCTGTGGATACTGCTCTATTTTGTAAAACTTTTTAATTTTTCAGAAAGTTGAGGTTTCATTCGCTGATATACCTTGCCGGCGTCCGTCAGGGCAGCAGAAACGGCACGCGATGTCACCGTCGCACCGCTGACCGCATCCACCTGACCGCCGTCGGATTTGACTTTGAATTCCTCGGCCAAAGGGACCCCTTTGAATTGGGCCGCGAAAGAAGGGTCTGATTTTGCCCGGGAGCCGACCCCGGGAGTTTCACTGTGGGTGGTGATACCGACGCCGACAATTTTATCGTCCTTGGTATTGACGCCGATCATGACACCCAGTTCTCCGCCGAACCCCTTGCCGAAGCTCTCAAAGGCGACGGCATTGGCTTCGCCGTTAAAAACGCCGACAAAAAAACTTCGTTCTGATTCGGCATCTTTTAACTTGAACCTGTCGGAGATGGGATTGTTGGAGGCGCCCTCTAAAATCGCACTGATAGCGGGGCCCTTGACGAATTGGAGCTGCTGATTTTCGATTTTATCCATTGTTCCATTTCGGACGGCAGCCAGCAGCCCGCCGGAAAAAACGCTTAAGACCGTTAGTACAACAATCATTTTTATCATTTCACGCATGTTATACAACCTTTCCAATCGCTTTTGGCCGGATTTTGTCCAGGAGAGGGTTTAAGATATTCATGATCAGGATTGCAAAAACAACCCCATCATGAAAAATACCAATATTTCGGATCAACATCGTTAAGATCCCGCCGCCGGCGCCATAGATAAACATCGGGATCAGGTTCGCCGGAGAGGACGAATCTTCGGTGGCCAGAAATATAGCGCCGATGAGGGTATAGCCGGTCAGAATGTGAAAAACGGGTCCGCCAAAGCGGGCGCCGTCAAACAGGTGAAATATCAGGGCGGTGATGAACACGCCGGCCAGGAACGATACCGATATTTCCCAGCGGATAAAACCTCTCAGCATCAGATAGATGCCCCCGATGATAAGACCCAGTCCAAAAGTTGCGCCGATTCCGCCGGACTGGCGGCCCAGTAAAAGGTCTCCCGGGCTGAAAGCCCCGATTGCAACCGTCCCGAAATTTTTAAGTGCGGCCAGGGGGTAAACCATACTATAACCAAGGTCATAATTGAGCAGGGCCTGGTCAAAATTCAAAAAACCCTTCCAGGAGAGGGTCAGTATGGCGATTCCCACCATGACCGGGTTAAAGGGGTTGGCGCCGATACCGCCATAGATGTGCTTGCCGATGACGATCGCCACAAAGGTGCCGGTGACCACCAGCCACCAGGGGGAGGTTGCCGGCAGCAGCATGGCAAATAACATGCCGATAAGCGCTGCATTGCCGTCTGTGATGGTGATGGGGCGTTTGGTCAAACGGTTCATCAGCAGTTCCCAGAAGATCGCAGAGGAAACGGACAGCGAGACCACTGCCACTGCCGGCATGCCATACTGTATGATGCCGAAGATGACGGCCGGCAGGGTCGCTATTAAAATGTTATAATAGCGAACAGAAACCTTGCTTTCATCGTGCCAGAAGGGTGCATGGGATACGATGAATTTCTTCTGGTTAAACATTCGTTACCTCCGCTGTTTCGATTCGATTGAGCTCATATTTTGCCAGCCGGATATATTGAAAAATCGGGATTCGGGAAACACAGACATAACTGCACAACCCGCATTCAAAGCAGGCATAAAGGTCATACAGATCGACGGCTTCCTGGTACTGTCCGGCCTCCAGAAAGCGAACCAGCATGTTGATGGGAATTTTGGCCGGGCAGACACGCAGGCATTCCCCGCAGTTGATGCAGGGATAATCGGACACAAAGGGGATGCTGTCTTTATCCTGGATCATGAGGGCATCGGTATCCGGCCGGACCGGATAATCAAGGGTATAAATCGAAACGCCCGTCATCGGGCCGCCCAGAATGACCCGGTCCCTGTCGGCGACGGTCTCGCCGACCGCCTTTAATATATCTTTAACCGGTGTGCCGATCCGGGCGGAGACCAGACCTTTGCTGCCGTCTTTTTTAATGACCGTCAAGAGCTTTTGAAAGGGGATTTTGCCGTCTTCATAGGCGCGCCCGATGGACGCGACGGCTTCGGCATTAAAGATGCAGACGCCTAAGTCCTCCGCCCCTTTGCCGGCCGGGATCACCTTGCCCAGGACGTCTTTCAGGATCATATGCGGCAGGGCCGAAGGATAGGCCGTGTCAACGAATTTTACCTCCGCGCCAATGGAACCATACCCGCCCATGACGTTTACCGGAACAGCCAGGGTTACGTTTTCAATGCCGGTGATTCTTTTCAATACGGCGATACCTTTGGCGATGGCGTCTATCCGGGATTGAACGACAAACTGTTGGGTGGCAACCAGCAGGTCCCCGTCGGCGCCGTTGATGACGATGGTATGGATCGATTTTTCCGGATCGCCGAACACTTTAAAGGGCGGGTTGCCGGGAAGACCGGCCAGAAAAGCGGCAGCGGAAGCCAGCGCGGGTTCCTGGGCGGCAGCGGCAAACTGATCGTCGGGATCTTCTTTTTTGGCGGTATCTATCAAAACGGCTGTGCCGACCTGGCCCATTTCACCCCGGAAAGGTGTGACGGCAGAGATGGTTCCGGTTGCCGGAGAAATGGCGTACACGCGACCGTCTTCGACAAGTGTCAATTTCTGGCCGGTTTTGACCGTGTCGCCGATTTTGGGTAAAATCGCATCTTTAGCATCCATGGCAATATCCAGGACCAGGGTCACTTTAGGCGGCAGCAAAATGTTGACCGGTACGGGAAGCCTGCCTTCCAGGGGAATGTAATCAATCCGGGGCGTTGCCAAACCGCCAAATAATTTTTTTAGCATGGTTTCAACCTTTTGTTGTTAAAAGTATAAAATGAAAGCGCATAACATCTGCTAAATCATACAAAGTTACCTGACATGGCACGACGCGCAGCCATCAGGACCCTCCTGAGGGCCAGCTTCGATTTCCTTATGGCACTTGGTACACTGCGTGTGGAATGCATCCGATCGCTTGGGCACACTGGGGTCTTCGCTTTCACGTTCGTGGCATTCGATGCAGGCCGTTGCCTCTGTTTCGCCTGCTTCCAGGGTATGGTGACAATCGCGGCAGGAAAGGCCGTAGCCCGAGGCACCTGTATGGGTCTTGTGGTCGAACAGGACATTTCCGGCAATGCTCTGAAACATGAGCCTTACCGGGCGGTCCGGCGTTTTTGCAGGAAACGCGGCGTAGCTGACGACACCCACAATAAACAAAACGATAGCCAGTCCATAAGCCATCTGCAGCTCTTTTTTTGAAACCATCTAAACAGTCCTTTCAACGTTTTTGATATTGACCAAACCGTGGGCGCAAAACGAAAACCAAAGAAATCGGTTAACACAACGGCAATAGGCTTTCAAGTATTTTTTATTCAGCTAGAAGGTAAATCGCAGGGAAAGCCGGATGGATTTTGATTCAAGATCGCCTGAAAGGTCAATTTTTGTGTTTTGTTTCAAATTTTCAATAAATTGTTCTGTTTTGGCGCGATTGTACTTGTGGGCGCTGCCGACGGCGCCATAGATGTTGCCGGCATAAAACCCCACTTCAACAAAGGTGAGGAGTGCGCCCAGGGCAGGGCTGTCATTGTCAAAAGACTCAACTGCCGCCCAGATCAGGGCGCCGTTGAGCAAAAATGCGATCAGGGCATCCTGGTACCGTTCGCAATAGATGTAGCCGCCGCCGGGGACAATCGAAAGGGCGCCGGCCAGGGCGGGATTCTTTCGGGCGATGCCGGCTTCCCGGGCCAGTTCGGCGGAAAGCCGTTCGAGTCTGAATTTTTCACGGTTGGGCGGGCTTATTTTGTCGAAATATAACCGGGCATTATCCCATGAGGCGGTGTCGACATAGATCCATCCCAGGCGGTAATTGGCTTCATCCTTAATATCGGCGTCTTTCGACAACGCAATCAAATTGTGAAGGTTTATGGCGGCAGCGCCGAACTGGTTCAGCCGGACATGGCTTTCACTGACCATGAAATAGGATTTAACGGCCCATTCGCTGACAAAAAATTTATCAATAACCGCATGAAAGGCGGCAATGGCATCCCCATACCGCCGGCCTGAATAAAAGGCCATGCCGCACTGATACATGGCCCGTTCGACACGATCGTCTCCGGGAAAGAAATAGACAAACCGTTTGTATTCATCCACGGCCCGTGAATATTCACCTTTTAAAAAATACTGCTCGGCAAAATCGTACTGTGTGTCGGCATCGATCTGGATGACTGCTCCGGCATAAGACAGATTCTGCAGTATCGGGAAAAAAATGACAAAACATAGAAAAAAGAATGGTAACAAGATATGTGAATGACAACGCAAAAATGTAGCGGGTCGGGGAATCATCACTTTATCACCAAAAGATTTTGTTCTCTACTGGACCGTGGCGGCATTTGCGGCCGTTTATCAGAACCCTGGGCGAAAGGATCAACAGTAAAATAGCATATAAATGAGAATCCGGCAAAAATCAAATCACGCGCCGGCTAAAAAACCATGGGAATATACCCTTTTTTAATGTAGTCTGAAATAATCGTTCCCACATATTCCACCTGACACCCCAGTTCCTTGAGCCGGTCGCTGATGCCGGCCGTGTCGGACAGTCGTTTGCAGGCGACGGGTGTTTCATAATCGAGCAGTTGCGATGCAAAATCGGCGACTTCCGAGTCCCGGCAAAGCAAATCTTCAAAGGGGCCGAAAAAGATCACCTTGACCTCATCGAGCCATTTATTTTTCTGGGCGTTGAGTGCGTACATCATGCCGGTAAATGCTTTTTCCTTTTCACCGGTGGATAGAATGACGACAACTTTCGATGCCATAAGCGCCTCCTTTTGATATTTAACATGCATCCGTTAAAAAGTTATTTGCAAGATCCATCATGCGGGTTGTGTCTTCAGCCGCTACCCAGTTGATTTCGCCGTCGGATTTAAACCAGGTCAGCTGTCGTTTGGCATACCGCCGGGTGTCGCGTTTAAAGGTTCTGAGGGCTTCGGGCCAGGACAGGCGGCCTTCAAGAAAATCGACCAGGTGGCGATAGCCGATGGACTGCATGGATTTAAGGGTGGGGGCATACCCCCGGTCCAGCAGGTTTTTGACCTCCGGCAGCAAGCCGGCCGCGATCATACGGTCCACCCGCCCATTGATTCTTTCATATAATTCAATCCGGTCGGTGTCCAGCCCGATTTTTAAAACAGAGAAAGGTTTCTCGCTGAATCCATGATCGGACTGAAACTGCGAAATCGATTGGCCGGTTGATTCATAGATTTCCAGCGCCCGCAGGATCCGGTAGGTGTCATTGGGATGAATTCTGCCGGCGGCTTCAGGGTCACACTCCCCCAGGCGCCGGTGTAAAAATGCGGCGCCATGGGCGGCGGCCTCTTTTTTCAGGCGGCTGCGCAGGGCCGGATCAACCGGTTCGGCCGGAAACAGCCCTTTTAGCAGGGCTTTGATGTAAAGGCCGGTTCCGCCCACTACAAAGGGAACGAATCCTTTCCCTTGAAGCCCGCTGATGAGGCTTTGGGCCATATCGGCAAAGCGGGCGGCATTGAAGGGTTCATCCGGCGTCACCACATCTATCAGGTGGTGTTGAACCTGCTGCTGCTCCAGGAGGGTGGGTTTGGCGGTGCCGATATCCATAAAGCGGTAAATCTGCATGGAATCGGCACTGATGATCTGTCCGTTAAACCGGACGGCCAACTCAATGGCGGCAGCGGTTTTGCCGCTGCCGGTGGGGCCGCAGATGACGATCACTTTCGGTTTCGATTTATCCCGATTCATTCAGTTCCGTTTCAATCGTAAATTTTTGTTAGAACCACCACAAAGAGACCATATATAATCCTATAAGATCAATATTAAATATAATATTTTCGGAGTTAGCCACCAATTTTAAGAATTTTAAAGACTTAGAAATGATTTTCTTGCCACCACAACCGGATTGTCCACAAATAGTATACAAGACTGTCATCAAATTGGGCCGAAAATGAGGCGGCATCATTTGCGTCATTCTGGCAGTTAGCGACAGATATTTATGAATTGCTTATATTTTCAAATGGTTGATCGATGGGTGGGTGTTCTGCTTGCCGACATCTTTTTTTTCTGTACAACCGGGCACATGTTTTGCGAGAACAACTGCAGACTTAATGCTTTCTGATTTTTATTGCCAAGGAAGCGTTTCAAGGGCTCCATGAGGGGCATTTCGATACCTCCATTTCGATAGAGCAGGGTGACGGCACTGGCAGCCGGAACCCTGCTCAGCACTTCACAAAAAAACCGGCAAATTAATGATATTCTGGAAGTAAATGGCCAAATATTTCATCTAATAAAGGTTGACAACAACACGATTTTTTAATTAAAAACTATTATTATTTTTCCGTAAAAAGCTGCTGATATTATCGCATAAAGGAATTCTCATATGTTTTTTAATTTGGCGCTGACAGCTGCGCTCATCATCTTTGGATTCGGCCTGGTTTACAAAATTTCCACCTGGTTTCGCCGCAATATCGGAATGCAGGCGGACAACTATTCTGCAGCTACACGGTTCTCAGAGGCGGCCAAAGGGATCGTGGGGGTTTTTTTTAGCCGGGATGTATTCACGCTGATCAGGGTTTTTATCGTCGAAGTGCTCTTGCAGATGCGCATATTCAAAGAGGATTTTCTGCGCTGGCTGATGCACATGCTCATTTTTGCCGGATTTATGCTGCTGCTCCTGATGCATGCCCTGGACAAGCTGATTACGGTTAACATTTTCAGCGATTATTATAGCACCCTGAACCCGTTCATGTTCCTGCGCGACCTTTTCGGGTTGATGGTGATCGTGGGGGTTGCCATCGCCATTTATCGCCGGTTTATCTTAAAGGTGCCGCGGCTGAAAACCAATGCCATGGATCTTTATGCGATCCTGATTGTGGCCGTTATCATGATTTCGGGGGTTTTGCTGGAGGGTGTCAAAATCACGTCGCCAACGGTATTTCGCGCCATGGTGGACAGCTATAGCAGCCTGGATGACGACGAACAGGTCAAGGCGCTGGAGAGCCTGTGGGTCTATGAGTTCGGGGTGGTTTCTGAAGAAGTCGAGGCGCCCTTTGACGAAGCGGTCCTGGAACAGGGCGGTGAAATCCATGAGGAGAGTTGCGCCGCCTGTCATTCCTCACCGAAATGGGCCTTTACCGGGTTTGCTGCCGCCAAAGCAATGCGACCGATCGCTTTGGGATTGGACAGCGCCGGTGCGGCCGACATCCTCTGGACCATTCATATCCTGGCCTGTTTTTTGGGGCTGGCCTATCTGCCGTTCAGCAAGATGTTTCATATCATCGCCAGTCCCGTCAGCCTGATGGCCGGGGCGGTCATGGATAAGGAAAAGTCCCACCCGGCCAATATCGCCACCCGCCAGGTCATGGAGCTGGATGCCTGCACCCACTGCGGCACCTGCAGCCTGCGCTGTTCGGTTGCGCCTGCTTTTGACCGGTTAAACAATGCCAACATTCTTCCTTCGGAAAAACTGATTTTTTTAAAAGCCTATGCCGCCGATAAAACCCTTGATGAAAAGGGACTGCGGGCCATTCAAGAGGGTATTTACCTGTGCACCAACTGTGATCGCTGTACCGTGGTGTGCCCGGCCGGAATCAATTTACGCGAACTGTGGTTTAATGTGCGCGAGGAGCTCATTCACAAAGGGCTCCCGGTTGCGATGATGCTCACGCCGTTTTCTTTTTACCGGGGGTTGAACCGGCAGGGCCTGGATGCTGAAACGTATAGACAGCCGCTGACGGCTGCCGCCGAAGCGGTTGCGGCCAATTTTAAAATGATAGATGCGCCCGACCATGTCGTCGCCTTGAATACCCTGGATAAAGACTTGAAGGGGCAGGCCGATGCGTCGTCACAGGCCAACACCTATGCCTACTGTTTTGCCTGTGAAAACTGCAGCACGGTTTGCCCGGTTGTGGAAAACTATGAAAACCCCCAGGCGGTTTTAAAACTTCTGCCGCACCAGATCATGCGTTCGGTGGGTCTCGGGTTAAAGGACCTGGCTATGGGGTCAAACATGCTGTGGAATTGTCTGACCTGCTATCAATGCCAGGAGCATTGTCCCCAGGGCGTCAAGGTAACCGATGTGCTCTATGAGCTTAAAAACCTGGCGCTAAAGGAAGCCCAACGGGCTTCCGGGGAAGATCGAATCAACTGATGCAAAAAAGGTTTAGTACTCTATTTGATGATTACAATAACATTTTAAAATCCCTCCCGACTTCCCTTTAATAAAGGGGGCAAGGGGGATTTTTCAAGAAAGTGTTCAAAATTCCAGGTTGCAGAATACGCGTGTGAATTTACGAAAACCTGTACTTAGATGATGGGAATCCGATATGAAATTTGCGTTATTTCTGGGCTGTAATATTCCGGCCCGCGTCAAACAATATGAATTGTCGGCCCGGGCGGTCCTGGACAGGCTCGCGGTGGAGGTGGTGGACCTGCCTGAATTTAAATGCTGTGGCTACCCCATCCGCAATATCGATTTTAAATTGTACCTGATGTTGTCCGCCCGGAATATAGCCCTGGCCGAGCAACAGGGGGTGGACATGCTGACGCTTTGCAAGTGCTGCTTCGGCAGCCTGAAAAAGGCCGCCCACGTGCTCAGGGAGGACGCGGCCCTGCGCAACGAAGTCAATGCGTTTCTGGCAAAAGAAGGGCTGGCTGTCAGCGGGACGATGGTTGTCAAGCATTTTCTGTCGGTGCTGTATCACGATATCGGCCTGCCGGCCTTAAAGGAAAAAATGACGCGGACATTCAAAAATTTAAAAATTGCAACCCATTACGGCTGCCACGCGCTGCGGCCCAGCGACATCATGCAGTTTGACAACCCGGTGGCGCCGGTTGTTTTTGACGAACTGGTGGCGGCCACCGGCAGCAAAAGCATCGACTGGGCGACCCGGCTGGAATGTTGCGGGGCGCCGCTTTTGGGAAGCAACGATGAGCTTTCCATGGACCTGACCGCGCGAAAACTGGCGGACGCCAAAGCGGCCGGTGCAAACTATCTGTCCGTCGCCTGTCCCTATTGCCAGATGCAGTTTGATGCGGTTCAACAGATGATGACGGCGGACCGCGGCGGGGTGGACAATCTCCCCGCGATCCTTTACCCGCAGCTTCTGGGGCTTGCCATGGGGATTGACCGCCGGGCGCTGGGAATAGACATGAATAAAATGGATATCAGCGGTATCGAAGCTTATTTCGTGCAGGAGTAAAAATGTCTCAACAAAAGATTGGTTCGGTTATGGTTGTCGGCGGCGGGATTGCCGGGATGCAGGCTGCACTGGATGCGGCCGATTCCGGATATTATGTCTACCTGGTTGAGCGGACCGCTTCCATCGGCGGCGTGATGTCTCAACTGGACAAGACATTTCCCACCAACGACTGCGCCATGTGAATTATTTCACCCAAGCTGGTCGAGGTCGGCCGGCACATTAATATCGAACTGCTGACGCTTTCAGAGGTACAGGGCATCTCCGGGGAGGCCGGAAATTTCAGCGTGACGGTTACCCGGCACCCGCGCTATGTGGATGTTGAAAAGTGCATTGCCTGCGGTCTGTGCGCGGAAAAGTGCCCCAAAAAAGTCACCAGCGAGTATGACAGCGGCCTGATAAAACGCAAGGCCGTTTATGTCCGGTATGCCCAGGCGGTTCCCCTGAAATACGCCATCGATCCCCGGGAGTGCATCTATCTGATAAAGGGAAAGTGCAAGGCCTGCGAAAAATTCTGTCCCACGGATGCGATCAATTTTGAAGACCGGCAAAGCGAAAGAATCCTTGAGGTCGGATCGGTCATCATCACCAGCGGCTGTGAAGCCTATGATCCCAAGGGCCATGATGTGTACGGGTACGGCAAATCCCCGGATGTCGTTACCAGCCTCGAATTTGAGCGCATCCTTTCGGCCTCCGGGCCCTACGGCGGCCACCTGGTTCGGCCGTCCGACGAGCAGGAGCCTAAAAAAATCGCCTGGCTCCAGTGCGTCGGGTCCCGCGATGTGCATATCGGCGCCAGGGGGTACTGTTCGTCGGTGTGCTGCACCTATGCCGTTAAAGAAGCGATGCTGGCCAAAGAGCACAGCAAAGCGCCTTTGGATACGGCCATCTTTTATATGGATATGCGCACCCACGGCAAGGATTTCGAAAAGTATTACAACCGCAGCAAGGACGCCGGCGTTCGGTTTATCAAGTCGAAAATCACGAATATTGTTCCCCAGTCCGACGACGGCCGACAGCTCATCCGCTACATCGACGCGTCCGGCCGGCGGGTGGAAGAAGCGTTTGACATGGTGGTCTTGTCCGTCGGTCTGGGGGTGAGCCCATCGGCGGTGGAACTGGCCAACCGGATGAAAGTCGCCCTGGATCCGTACCAGTTTGTCGTTACCAGCAGCTTTACGCCGGTCCAAACCTCAGCACCCGGTATTTATGTCTGCGGCGCCGTGGAAGCGCCCAAAGACATTCCGTCTTCGGTGATCGAATCCAGCGCAGCCGCCGGCATGGCCGGCAGCAGCCTGATCGAATCGCGCTGGACCCTGACAAAGAAAAAGGAAATCCCCGTCCAGACGGACACCCGGGGGGAATCGCCCCGGGTCGGGGTCTTTGTCTGCCACTGCGGCACCAACATCGGCGGCGTGGTGGATGTGCCCGGGGTGGTTGAATTCGCCCGGACGCTTCCCTATGTCGTCTACGCCGAGGAGAACATGTTCAGCTGCTCCCAGGACACCCAGAACAATATGGCCAAGCTGATCAAGGAAAAGAACCTGAACCGCATTGTGGTGGCGGCCTGCACGCCTAAAACCCATGAACCGCTTTTTCAGGAAACCGTAACCAATGCGGGCATCAATAAATACCTGTTTGAAATGGCCAATATCCGCAACCAGTGCTCATGGGTTCACGGCGCCATTCCGGCCGAGGCCACTGAAAAAAGCAAGGAACTGACGCGCATGGCCGTGGCCAAGGTGGCCCTGCTGGAAGCCTTGAGCGAACCGGTACTGGAGATCAATCAGACCGCCCTGGTCATCGGCGGCGGCTTTACGGGAATGACGGCCGCCCAAACCCTTTCACAGCAGGGTTTTTACGCCATCATCGTCGAGAAGGCGGACCGGCTGGGGGGACAGGCCCGGCACCTGTATGAGACCTGGCGAAGGGAAGATATCCAGCAGAACCTTCTAAAACTGACCCGGGCGGTAACCGCCGATGAAAAGATCGAGGTTTATCTGAATGCCGAAATCACGAAGGTGGATGGTTTTGTGGGAAATTTTAAGACCACCATCAAGACCGGCGACAAAGCGCATGAGCTGACCCACGGGGTGACGATCATCGCCTCGGGTGCAACCGAGCTGAAACCGGACCTGTATCTTTACGGAAAGGATCCGCGCGTTTTGACGGCCCTTGAGCTCGATCAAAAATTTATTGAAAACGATCCGGCCCTGAAAGAGAAAAAGACGGCGCTTTTCATTCAATGCGTCGGCTCGCGCATCCCGGAGCGCCCCTACTGCTCCAAGGTCTGCTGCACCCATTCCATCGGCAGCGCCCTTAAGCTGAAAGAACTGAACCCGGACATGGACGTGTTTATTCTATACCGGGACCTGCGTTCCTACGGGCTGCGCGAAGATCTGTATCGCGAGGCCCGTGCCCGGGGCATTATTTTTATCCGCCACGACTTTGATAAAGGGCTGGACGTGGCTGCCGAAGACGGGAACCTGAAACTCCGGTTTACGGATACGATTCTGCGGCGCCGGATGGAGATCAGCCCGGACATGGTGGTGCTGGCGACGGCGATTACCCCGCCCAGGGAAAATCCCCTGGCCCAGCAGTACAAGGTGACCCTGAATGACGACGGGTTTTTTATGGAGGCGCATGTCAAGCTCCGGCCGGTGGATTGTGCCACGGACGGCGTGTTTATCTGCGGCCTGGCCCATGCCCCCAAACCCCTGGACGAATCGATCGCCCAGGCCCAGGCGGCGGCCACCCGGGCGGTAACCCTGCTGGCCAAAAAAACCATCCAGATGAGCGGCACGGTGGCGCATACGGATGCGATGAGCTGCAGCAGTTGCGGCGCCTGTGTGGCGCTCTGCCCGTATTCGGCCCCGTCCTTCATCCAGAAGGGCCCCTTTACCGGCAAGGCCGAGATCAATCCGGTCTTGTGCAAAGGCTGCGGCCTGTGCGTGGCCTCCTGCCGCTCCGGCGCCATTCGGTTAAGGGGGTTTGACAATGACCAGATCTTCGCGCAGATTTTTTCTTTGCGCGAAGCGGTTTGATAGGTTAGAATAACTTTTTGTAAAACCTGTCATTCAGGACCAGCATAAAGGTAACAGTCTCTGCGGTGATCGCATGCGATGGGACGGGGGAAAAATGGAATGTTGGAATATTGGGTTTGGCAGGGCGACTTCTGCTTCCTATTTCAAATTTTCCATCATTCCAATATTCCAAGGATTATGTAATGCAAACATTGTTTCTCCGGGGCAATGATCCCGGGGGTTGGAATTTCATACAGTCGAAGGAGACAACATGACCGATTGGGAACCTAAAATCATCAGTTTTCTGTGCAACTGGTGCAGCTACGGCGCCGCCGATCTGGCCGGCGTCGGCCGGATGTCCTATCCGGCCAACATCCGGGTGATTCGCATTCCCTGTGCCGGCCGCATGAGCCCCAAATTTTTTCTGGCGGCCCTGCGCGAGGGGGCCGACGGCGTCTGGGTGTCCGGCTGACATCCCGGCGACTGCCATTACCTGGAAGGTAATTATTACGCTCGACGCAAGTTCGCACTTTTTGAAAACCTGGCGGAATACATGGGGATTGAGCCCGGCCGCATTCATTTCTCCTGGATTTCTTCGGCCGAGTCGACCAAGTTTGTCGATGTGGTCAAAAGGGTCACGGAGGCGGTCAAGGCCCTGGGTCCCAATAAACGATTTGTAAAGAACATGGCTAAGGTGGCTTAAACATGCTGGAATACATTGATACCATCCGGAAAATAGCCGAAAAGATTTTAAAGGAAGGCACGGTCGAAATGGTGATCGGGTTTCGCAGGGGGACCGTGCCGCTGATGAATGAACCGCACTTCGTCCAAAAGCCCGAGGATGTGAAAAATCTGGTGTGGGACAGCAACTGCGGCATCAATCTGGCGAATTACCTGGCCGACCGCAAGGGAAAAATCGGCATTGTGGCCAAGGGGTGCGATTCCCGCAATATTGTCACCCATGTCATTGAAAACAAGATCAAAAGGGAGCAGCTCTATATTATCGGGGTCCCCTGCAAAGGGATGATCGACCGGCGGAAAATTGCCGGGATGTTGTATGCTGAAATAGAGAGCGTTGCTGAGACGGGCGACGGGATCGTGGTCAAGGGGGGCGAAACTGAAAAGACCTTTAAAAAACCGGACGTGCTCCAGGACAACTGCACCACCTGCAGCCACCGCAATCCGGTGGAATACGATGAACTGGCGGCAGAGCCGGTTAAGGAGCAGGAGGGCGTGGACCGGTATGCGGACGTCCGCCGGATCGAAGGGCTGCCGGCGGAAGAAAAATATCAATTTTTTGACGAGCTGCTGGCCGGGTGCATCCGCTGCTATGCCTGCCGCAATGCCTGCCCCCTGTGCTACTGCCCCACCTGCTTTGTGGATGAATCCCGGCCCCAGTGGGTCGGCAAAGGCCAGGACCCGACCGATGTCAGAACATTTCATTTCTTAAGGGCGTATCATTGCGCCGGCCGCTGTACGGACTGCGGCGCCTGTGAACGGGCCTGCCCGGTGGGGATCAGGGTCCGGCTCCTGACCAAAAAACTGGAAAAAGACTGTCTGGCGCTGTTCAAATGGGAGGCGGGCCTGTCGCTGGAGGTCAGACCGCCGCTGGATACCTATAGACCCGATGATCCGGATAAATTTATCAAATAAATTCATGGCTGTCGTTCGTCCAGGGCTGTTTGGCGCAAGGCGCCATTGCTAACAAGTGACCGCTTTGAGATAAAGGGTGCATCACATGAAGGGTGTAAGAATAGACAAGCAAAAGTGGACCGAAGGAATCGAGGCATTGAAAAGCGGGTATCGCCTGTACGGTCCGGTTAAAGCGGACGGGTTTCACAACTTTGACCTGCTGGAAAAAGGCATTCTCCCGGATTTTAATTTTCAGAATACCCGGTTGTCCCCCAAAGCGATCATTTATCCCCAGACAGAGGTGATGTTTCACTACACCCTGGATGAAAACAAGGAAGACCATCATATCCTGAAAGAGGTTGCCGGCAATACCATGCCCATGGCGATCCTCGGCATCCGGCCCTGTGATGCGGCCGCTTTTTTGCTGGTAAAAAGAAATTTTGACACGCCCGAATACCGGGATATTTACTGGGTGCGGGCCTATGAGGGCACAACCCTGGTGGGGCTGGCCTGCCGGCAGCCCTGTCAGACCTGTTTCTGCACCACGGCCGGCTGCGGTCCGTTTGGCGAGGAAGGGCTGGATGTCCTGCTGGTGGAAGAGACGGACGCTTTTCTGGCAAAGGCGATTACCGCTAAAGGGGAAAGTTTTTTGAAAACTGCAGGGTGGGGCGAAGCGGCTGACAGCGGCCCCATCGACGCGCTGAAAACCGAGGCTGAGAGCCGAATCCGCACGGCCGTTCAAACCGACCGGCTGGCGGAAAAGACCATTCCGGAGTTGTTTGACGCCCCTTTTTGGGACGAAGTGGCCTTTAGCTGCATCAATTGCGGGACCTGTACCTATGTCTGTCCGACCTGCTGGTGTTTCGACATTCAGGACGAGGTCAGCGGAAAGTCGGGCCTTCGGATGCGCAACTGGGACAGCTGCATGTATCCGCTCTTTACCTTTCACGGGTCCGGCCACAATCCGCGAAATACAAAGACCAAGCGGGTGCGGCAGCGGTTTATGCACAAACTTAAATATTATTTAGATAAATACAGCAGCGGCATTCAATGCGTGGGCTGCGGCCGGTGTATTCGCCAGTGCCCGGTCAATATTGATATCCGACGCGTCTGTGAACTGATGAACAGTTACGAAACTTGCCGGTAACATTTCGTGTTGCCCCGGTAAAATTTCCGGGTGAAGGGGGATGCGGTGCTCAATCCATATTTGCCATATCCGGTTCGCATTGATGAAATCATCACTGAAACCGTAGATAAAAATCTTAAAACATTCCGTTTTGTTTTTTTAAATCCTGAAGATGAGCAGAAATTTGCATACCAGGCCGGGCAGTTTGCCGAGCTCTCCGTGACCGGCAAGGGCGAAATCCCCATCGGAATTGCGTCGTCTCCCACCGAGAAGGGATTTGTCATGTTCACCGTCAACAAGGTCGGCCTGGTGTCGTCTTATCTGCACGCCATGAAGGCGGGGGACATCATGGGCCTCCGGGGCCCGCTGGGCAACTGGTATCCCTGGGAGAGGCTGAAAGGAAAAAACGTTGTCATTATCGGCGGCGGTTTTGCCTTTACCACCCTGCGGTCCTCCATTGTCTACATGCTGGACCCGGCCAACCGAAAGGATTTTAAGGATATCCATGTGATCTACGGGGCGCGGTCGCCCGGCATGCTCCTTTACCGGAAAGAACTGGCGGCCTGGGAAGAACGTGACGACATCAACGTTCACATTACCGTAGATGCCAGCGATGACCCGGATTGGAAATACAATGTGGGATTTGTCCCCACCATTACCGAGCAAAAGGCCCCGCCCGGGAATGCCGACACCTATGCGATCGTGTGCGGACCGCCGATCATGATCAAGTTTACCCAGCCGGTTCTGGACAAGCTCAATTACGGGCACGACCATATCATCATGTCCCTGGAGATGCGGATGAAATGCGGCATCGGCATCTGCGGCCGGTGCAATATCGGCAAGGAATTTGTCTGCAAGGACGGCCCGGTTTTTACCCTGGCCCAGCTCAACGGGATGCCCAGGGAATACTGATAAATTTCATATTGACATTGAGGATTCTATCGTATAGATAAGCACGATATAAAATCAAAGCCTGATAAGGCGGCAAGCCAATATATAATTATTCCATAAAAGGAGGGTTGTTTAATGCCAGAAGTTGATTTTGGAGGAAAAAAGTTTGTTATAGATGAAGACGGATTTATTGACAATTTTGAAAACTGGTGCCCCGAATGGGTTCAATTTGTCAAAAAAGAAGAAGGGATTGATGAGTTGTCGGAAGAACACTGGCAAGTCCTCAATGTACTCCAGGACTATTACAAGAAAAACGGAATTGCGCCGATGGTCCGGGTACTTTCCAAGGTAACGGGTTTTAAGCTGAAACATATCTACGAACTGTTTCCGTCCGGACCCGGCAAGGGCGCATGCAAGATGGCCGGTCTCCCCAAACCGACCGGCTGCGTGTAACACCACAAGTCGGTACATACCTTTATAAGACCGTAAAGAGGCCCTGCGAAAATCGCAGGGCCTCTTTTTTTAGGGGGGCTGGTATATGGTTGCCAACAATACTTTCCGATTCAGCCGCCGGACAATTCCGTTTCAATTATAACCCTTTTCAAAAGCCGATTTGGTCGTGGGATATTTATGAAAACTTCGATAACGGTAAAAACCAAAGCAAAAACGGAACTGATTGACATCACCGCTGAAATACAGCACTTGGTTCGTTCACAGGGGGTTGCCGACGGGCTTTGCATGCTGTATGTGCCCCACACCACGGCGGCTGTTACGATAAATGAAAGCGCGGACCCCAGCGTCCGGTCGGACATTCTGATGGTGTTGAATAAAATCGTTCCCTGGGAGGCGGGCTACCGGCACCTGGAGGGAAATTCAGCGGCCCACGTCAAGGCGACCCTAGTGGGCGCTTCAGAAATGATCGCCATTGAAAGCGGCAGCCTGCAGCTGGGAACCTGGCAGGGCATATTTTTTTGTGAATTTGACGGTCCGCGCACCCGAAAGCTGCATGTTCGTCTGTTTAAATTCCCGGCATAGTCCCCCGCTTCGTCCCTAAACCGGCGGCGTTATGCTGCCCATAGCGCAGTGGTGCCCGGGTTGTTTCTGATTTTTTCGTGACTATACTTGGTTCTGACCGCAACACTGTCGGCATACCGCTTTGGCTGGTACCACGCGCAGTTGCCAATATTTTAATAATTTCACTGTCATACAAAAAATTCAAAGGAGATGACCATGAAGTTGGTAATGTTTCAAAAGACCGGGGATGCAAGGCTCGGCTCCCTGAATGAAAATGAAGTTGTTGATTTGAATCTGGCCTGTGAGGCCGTGCTGGAGAGCCGGGGAGAAGGCCGGGCGCGTCAGAAGGCGGCTCTCATGGTTCCGCCGGAAACCGTCCGGTTTTTGGAAGGTGAAGGCGAATCCATGCAGGCCGCCCGGGAAGCGCTGCGCTGGGTCGCGTCCCAGGGGGCGAAATCGAGTCAGGTAAGAGGCTTGAATATCGTTTCTCCGCTGGATCAGGTTAAACTGCTGGCGCCGGTTCTAAAGCCCTCCAAGATTATTTGCGTGGGCCATAATTATCACGATTTTCTAAAGGAGCTCGGCATGCAGCCCCATAAAGAACCCATGCTGTTCGCCAAGTTTGCCAATGCGGTGGCCGCCTATGATGATCCGATTCCCCGGCCGGCCATGACCATCTGCCTGGGATATGAAGCGGAGCTCGCATTTGTTGTGGGCAAGCGCTGCAAGCATGTGCCGGAAGAAAAGGCTTACGATTACATTGCCGGCTACATGGCGCTTAATGACGTCAGCGCCAGCGACCTGACCAAGCGGGATGGGCAAAATCTCAGGGGAAAGAGCTTTGACGCCTTTGCCCCGATGGGGCCCTTTCTGCTGACGACCGATGAATTGCCCGATCCGCACAATCTTTCCGTGAAGCTGAAGGTGAACGGCAAGGTTTTGCAGGAATCGAATACGAAGCAGCTGGTGCACACGGTTCCCCAGCTCATGGCCTTCTGCTCGCAAGTTTTTACACTGGAACCCGGCGACGTGGTGGCAACCGGCACGCCCGGCGGTCTGGCCAAGGATCGCAAGCCGCCGACATTTATGAACCCCGGGGATATCATGGAAACCGAGATCGAGAAACTCGGGGTCATGCGAAATCCCATTACGAAAGAATAAAATCAGCCTGCCGGCGAATACGGGATTAAAATCCAAAAAGGAGGCATCCAAAGATGCCTCCTTTTTTGCTGTTTTCGATCTGTTTCATGTTTACTCCGGTGCTGTAGCTTTGTCGCACTCCACCTGAATACGCATCCATTTCTTACGCAACCGTCATCCTTAGCATCTTTTCAATATAAGTATCCTTGTCTTCCTTCTGGAAGAAAACGTGCTGTTCATCGAACTGTTCTTTTGTCATACCACCGTCCCACCACCCGACCTCGGGCAAACGGGTATTGGAAACGATGAAGGAATTCAACGTAATCATTGAATCCTGAGACCGGAGATCATCTTCTATGGATTTAATTGTCTTGTAAAACGCGATTTTAGGATCGTCAGGACCTTTCAAATTGCGCAAGCCTTTAGGGTCGATAAAGTTGATGTACTGTTTCCCATCCGCGAGCAACCACATGATGAAATCCGGATAGAAGTTTCCCGCTTCAAAAAATCCAATTCCCCTTCCTCGAGACATGTTCCGCAGCAGGTAGAGCTCTTTGCCCTTAAAGAAATCCTTGTTCTGCGAGCAATTTTGCTGGAGATCCAGAACGAAATCCCGCTCGCCCTCATTCAGAGACACGGGTTTCACCTCTATGACAGCGCTGTTCACATAGATCAGCGGCTGATAGAGATGCTGTCCCAGCATGACGGTGGCAAATCCCTGAAATTCGATGTTTCGTAATTCCCCCCTTTCAATGATACTTTTGATCTCCGCAAGCTTGGTCACAATGTCCTGCCTCGACTGATCGACCATGAACATATAGTTTTCAATGAAGTTGGGATCGTTTTCGGTAAGCACCTTGTATTCAAGATGATCCTTTTCAAATTCGGCCTTTTTGACCCTATAAAACCGGTCACAGTATTTACGGAGTAGCATTGACGCAATCTCCTGCCACCGAAGCACCTGCTCAAATGACTGCGCTTCCATCTCTTCCTGCGGTATATGGAGCACATACCAGCTATTATCAATGAGAAATTCCGGTATCCTGTCCATACTCAGGTTCAGGTTGTACCAGGCGCGCTCGCTCTTAAACCTTTGAAGATCGAAATAGAGCTTCTCGATGTCAAGGAATGCAAGGTGCTCTTCGGTGAACCAGGCTTCGTTCGGTGCGGTCGCATCAAGTGCCGCCTGACCCCGGGCGCTTGCAAGCGCCTGAATTTTTGGATACCAATCAATGATAAGAGGGTTTTTTTTGAGATGTTCATCCGGTATCTCAAGGGTTGGCTTCGGTCCCTGTTTTTTGAAGTCAACGCCTTCCCTTAGGCGGATTGTCTTCAGTGGTTTCTTGCCGAGATTCTTAACCACCGGCAGTACAAATTCTATGCGGTCTTCATTGGCCGGGAGCCCTTCGTCTTCCATATATTCTTTGAACTGCCGCATATAATCCGCGTGGATTCCGAATACGTTGAGTGTTTCCAAGCGTTCCATGTCCTTTGGCGGTATGAAACCGACAATGCGATGGCTTCGTTTAAGGCAAAAATCAAATCCCTTCAAGCGGACGCCGCGGCCGAAAAGCTGGATAATCTGCGAGCCTTCCTTCTTGCCGATGTTCATGAGGCCCATGGTACTCACGCGCCAACTCGACCAGCCCTCTGAAAATTTTTTTGATCCTATCAGTACGTTTAGTGTTGAATCACCGGAATTTACGCGACGGAAAAGCGAATCAGAAAATTCACTATCCGACACCGCCAAATCCTTGGCGTGCTCTTCGCAAAGCTTGCACAGACCCGATGAATCGCCGACATTAATTAATCCGAATGGGTCATTGTCCTCGCCAATATGCAAAGCAACTTCGCCTTCGGCTTCACCTCCTGCCTTGAGCCGCCGCACGTGCAGCGCACCGGTTACCTGCGTGTTGAAAAGGACCATTAAGATGTCCTGATAAGCCTGTTCCCCGGAAAGCCCGAGTTTTCCGAGGTAGGTGAAAGCCCCTTTAAAAAGCTCGCGCCCCTTGGCATCATGGAGACCTGAATTGCCGCTAAGGAGCATTTCTATGTAACGGATGCTTTCGCTGCGATTCCTTACAAAACGAGCAAGGAGCAGGAGAATGTCAACCACGTCCGAAACGTCCCTCTTTCTCGGCGTCTTGGTGACGCTTCCGCCTACGAATATCCAGAGGGGCTTTTCGATCAGGAAGCTTCGCAGTTCATCTCGCCTGTCCAGAAACAGCTTCTGCTGCTGGTAAAACGCCAAGAGACAGGCCGTCAGATACCGCCGCCGGTGTTCTTTATTCGAGTCGTCTTCAAGGTTGAGAATGCGATATTCCTTGCCATAACCGTCACCGTAGAAATACTTGTACGAATAATCGAAGAGGATGCACTTGGCGTACTCATGGGCCAGATCTTTGTTGCCGCTTGCCTTCATCGCCTGCCCGAAAGTGGCGGAATACTCAAAAGAAAAGCCTTTCTCGCAGAGCCGGTTGCGCATCTGCATCCAGTGGCCGACTTCCGCGCCGCTTGTACCCCGATGGCCTTCATCCACCAAAACAAGGTTGTTGCCTTCAAAGGCGTCAATGGATACGGTCTTTTCCCCGGTGGTTTCGCGCAACTTATGAATGTCAATAATTTCAACGCTGCTCCTCGAAAACAATCCTCCGGCATCCTTATCAAAGAGATCGGCGAATATACCGGACAGCCTGAATTCATCGCGATGTTGAAAACTTAAACTCTCATTCGGCGTCAGCAGAATGGTCCGGTTGATGTCGCCGTCCCGGCCGTTCAGCTTCTGGTAATGCAGGTACTGCAGGATATTGACGTGCATGAGAAGCGTTTTGCCTGAACCGGTGGCGCTCCAAAAAGCAAGCTTCCGCAGGTCCTGCGGCGTATAGGTCTTGATTTGGGCGTCCTTCGGCAGGCCTGCTGCAAATAGTTGGCCCATCGCCTTTTGCTGGAGGGTATCGCCGGCGTTGAAACGTTCTGCATAGGCATTCAGATCAGCCAGGAGCCCCTCGGGATCACGGAAATAGCGGTCCAGGTAGATTTCAGTAAACAGCAGACACAAATACTGAAAATACTTAGGATACAGGTTTTGACCATCAGCATTTCTTTTATCTGTAATCTGTCTCCAGTGCCGGACAATGTTTCCGTCGTAAACCAAAAGAATATCGCGCGGTAATTCCGGAAGATCGAAAATGAGTTTCAAACATTGGTGGAAACGCGAAACGCCGTCCTCATTGAAACCCTCAAACGCCGGATCGCGCAGGTGTTTGCCCATGTCGTCGAAGGTGGCCATATCAAATAAGTCGAGCATCCAGTTGACCAGTACCAAGCGGTGATCGAATTTGAGATGGGGAGACCGGTGAGCGGGACGACGGGGTGATGTTTCCCTTCGGGCCATCATTACACCTTCCCGGACTCTATGATGCTATGGACAAAATCCCTTCGTGTTTCATCCTTCATAAATCACCTCGCCTTTTTCAATTTCTTTCATAAAAGGCCCCGGATCGGGGTTCGGTCGGACAGGTATGACATCCAGAGGAATGATCCGTGCGATATTCCGAAGGGTTCGGCGATACTTTCTGGCGAGAGGGTAATAGCCCTCGTCCGAGTCCTGAAACACGGCGATGTCTAGATCATGCGGATGCTCGGAGGTCACGAATGAGCCGAAAATAACCACCCGCCGCACTTCGGAGAAACCGGATAATACGGCGGCAACTTCCCGCTTCACTTTTTCTTTGGTATCACCGGCGATGCTCATATTTTACCTCCATAAATTTTATTATATATCCTTAACATCGAACATAAGCTGCTTGAATTCCTCTTCTATCAGCCGCACCTTATAGCGCGGCTCCAAGCCTTTTTTATCCGGATCGAGCGGCACGTTCATGAGGTTGTTGTCGCCATTGACATAAATGATGTCAAATTCGGAATCGAGCCTGTTGTATTGCTGCTTTTTGAAAAAGGCCTCAAGCTCAATGTTGGCATTCTGCCGTGCAGCAGCAATCTTTGCGGGATCCCTCTCGTCAAGGTCCCGAATCTTGCGCCAGATGACAAGGACCTTTTCACCCGCCGGGTTTTCGCCTTTGACCAACTGGAAACTGTTGATCCTTTCGATGCGTGTTGCCTTCAGACCCAGAAGCCAGTTAAATGTTTCGACCAGGTCCACATTTACGGGTTTTGTCTCACCCACCGATCCCGCGCCCACGAGCAGTTGGTAGTTCCACGGATCGTCGAAGTTATCTATGTTGAGCAAGGTCTGGCTGCCCCGGGATTCTACATCGAGCATGTATTTCAACATATAAGATTCCCGAAAGCCATCAGCTTTATTGAGGAGCAGTTGCTGGTGATCGTTACGTTGAAGTTCGATATTAGTTAATGCGTCTTCGTAGGATTCCAGACGGATGTATTTAAACATGTGGCTTACGCCATCGCGTGAAACAGGCTTGCCGTTTTTCCAACCCTTTGAGTAGACGACCTTCAGAATACGAGGTTTCAAGGCTGTATCGAAGTGCTCTCCCATTTCAACGAGGATGTACTTGCGACCACCTTCATCTTCACGGTTCAAGTCGATAACGGCATGGCCAGTCGTACCGGAACCGGCGAAATAATCAAGAACTACAGCACCAGGATCCGCGCCAGCGACAAGCAGACAGTCTTTAACCGCGTATAGTGATTTAGGAAATGAAAAAACCTGAGATGACCCAAGTATATTTGTAAGTAGATTAGTCCCGTATTCAGTAGCCGAATACTCTTTTTTGTCCCAGAGAGTTCTTGGCAATGTTCCTTCTGTTCTTATTCTCGCTTTTCGGTATACACCTAATTGACCTTGTTGGTCTCTCCTCACGCTTAATTCATCAAGTGAAGCTTTTGCAGTATCAATTCCTAATTTCCATGTTTTCTCTCCGCCTTTGGCATCTATTGGCCAAACAACTTGTTCATCTTTGTTTGGTTTCTCAAATAGAATCCATGATTTAGATTTCACATCCCAATCAGCTTTTGGAAAGCGTAAAACCTCTTCAGATACAAAAATTGGGTAGAACAGCTTCGGTCTTGCTGAACGGTTGGCATTTGCTCCACCATGCTTCCTAAGATTAACCCATTCATATCGTCCCTTTTGATCTTCGTATTTGTACCTACTAACCTGTTCTTCTGTATGTGAAAGCCTGCCAACAGCCGATTGCTCCCCTTTTGACAAAAATATGGCGTATTCATGTGCAATGGAGAATCCCTTAGGCGTAGCTCTGCCAGAAGGATTGTTCTTGATGGCTGCAACACCAAGGAGCCTATCTCTTGAATACCGGCCTTCCATGAAAGTGAAAAGCTTAGAAAATTCAAAATCATCGATGGTTATACAGAGAATGCTTTCTCCACACATTAGACTTTCCGTTGCCAGAAGCCGGCCGGTAATAAATGCCAACCAAGATGAATGTTTAAAATCATTTTTATAAATAATCTCTGAGGCACTCGTGTTATATGGTGGATCAATGTAAACGCATTTTACTTGCCCTCGATACATATTTTGCATCATGTTAAGTGATTGAAAGTTCTCCCCTCGCACTAACACACCATCGCACTGATCCTCTACATCATCAAAACTTGCAAGCAGCTTTTCCTTGAAATCCGTATTAAAGAACTCCGTATCTATTACCAGAAATGGATTTGCCTTCAGGAACTCCACCGTCAGCGGTTCCGAGTACACAACTGTCGTCTTCTCATTGATCTTAAGCTGACCGCTTTTGGTTTTGATCTCATCAATAGCAAAGAGGCGAACCCATTCCTCTCTTTGAGCCTCATTGGCGGTAATTTCAGGGTAAAGTTTCTCCGGCACCCGATCGAGGGTCACGCAGTAGTTGGTTTCAATCACAAATTTTTTCTTGAGCCAGAGCTTTTTCTGAAAATCCTCGATCTGCGCCAGAAAGGCGATGATTTTATGGGCAATCTGGCGGATGACCTTTATCTTTAAAAGATACTGTTCCACGCGCGGTGCGGTCTCTTCCTCGATGTCGTCCAGCCGCATAACCTCGTTTTTAATGTAAAAATCAAGCTCCCGCCGAAGGAAGGCGCCCAAGTCCTTGTGGATGAAATAATCAAAGGTGTTTCGCCGGGTATAGTCGAACAGGTGTTTGTCAAGAATGGTCTTGTCGGTTTCCTTGCCGTCGACCCGTTTCCACATAACATCCAGGCGTTCCTTCCAATCCAAGCGTTTCTTATCGTTCAGGTCTGCGAAGATGCGTCCGGAGGTTTTGGCGTTGATGGCGTCCTGTCTGCGTTTTTCATCATCCGGGCGGTACTCGAAGCGGATGATAAGTTCGCCGTTTTCCTCGGCTGCCGGCTTGTCGCCATGCAAAAGGAAACGCCGGTCGTTGCCGTTGGCCGCCTTAATATTATCCTTCTCCGTATCGGCTTCAATTATCTTAAAGTGCACGCAATGCCCGCTTGGGGTTTTAAAGGCATAATCCCGGAAGTATTCAGATGTTTTGATGTAGTACTGGTCGTGGTTGGTCCAGTGAAGCTTGACCTCTTCGCCCTCGTAAGGAATGGCGTAAACTCCTTTTTTGTAACGGCGCAGCGAAATAAAGTCGCCCCCGTCGTAGTAGCGGCTGAAGAAACTGAAGAGGTGGTCGTAGACCTCGTTCTCCAGAGCCGCAATATCAACAGCGGACGATTCATATTCAGCCTGGAGTTCCTTTACCTTTGGAACATTTTCCGGTTCGATACCCAGTGCACGCGCGCCTTCAATGGCTTTATCCAGTTCCTGCTTGAGCGTTGCCTTATCGGCTGACTGATATTGCTTGAACGCTTTTCGGACCTGGGGCAGAAGGTCACTTTCCAAAAACCGGTTGACCTCGTCCCGCCGCGCATTCATGACCCGGTAAATGCCGAAGTCCAGGTCGGCCTGGTCAAGCTGGAACAGCTCGGAGAGCTTTGCCTTAAGCTTTTCAAAAGAATTCATGTCTACTTGATCCCCATTTACCTATTGCGGATTAATTGATTTTATTCATGTCGGCTTCCAGCAGCCATTCCCATACCGGCCGAACGGATATCTTTAATCCGTCTTTCTCAAGCGCCTCGTCTTGAGCATATGTCAGTATGGTGCCGGAAGTCAGCCCCAGGAAAGTGCAGGCCTCCACGAGACCGGCGATCTCGCGTTTCTCATTCCGACTGGTGAGCTCCCAGCAGACCTGTATTGCCTGCGTGGGCTTGCGGCCCTGCTTGATAATAAAGTCGCATTCGTTTCTATTTTTGAAGTAGTAGGTTTCCATTCCGCGACGGAACAAATCAATGGCAATCATATTTTCAATAATTCTCCCCCGATTTTCTGTAAAGGGACGCCCCATGGCGGCAAAACCGGTATCGGTCAGATACGCCTTTTTCGGATTCATGCTCCTTTTCCGTGGCGAAAAGGAAAATTTTTCGTGGGCAATGACGAAAAACGCTTCGGTGAGGTAATGAAAATAATTGGCAATCGTGCGTTTGCTGCCGGCGAGATTATTGCTTTTCATTTGCTTTTCGAATCGGCTGATGGAAAATAGCCCTGCGTAATTTTCCAGCATGTCGTTCATCAGTGCATCAAGAACATACCGCGCTTTAATATTGTACCGTTCAAGTATATCTTTGTAGAAGACCGTTTTAAAATAACTCTGGAGGAGTTTCCGTCGTTCCATCTCGCTGCCGGCCATGGCAACTTCCGGGAATCCGCCGTGTTTTACATAGTCATCAAAAGCAGCCAGCATGCTGCCGCGGGCCGCCGTGCGAAGCGAAGCCGGGGTAGGGACAATATCCCGGAAGCGAAGATGTTCCTGAAAAGAAAAGGGAAGCATAAGAATATCTTCATAACGTCCGCGGAGTTCGGTTGCGATTTCACTGCCAAGCAACTCCGAATTGCTGCCCGAAACGATGATCTTGAATTGCCCCCGATTGTGAAGCGTACGAAGCACACGGCTCCAGTCTGGAAGATTCTGGATTTCATCAAAGAAAAGAAAAAGAGGATATCGTCCCGCAACCTGATGAAAGGCCGTGAAAATTGTGTCCATGGCATTCCCGGTCAATTCGCCCAGCCGATAATCTTCGAAATCCAGAAAAAGGATGTCTTCTTTCGAATGCCGGCTGTTCCTTAGCAGGGACTGAATAAGCTGGTACATAAAGTATGTTTTGCCCGCCCGTCTGGGCCCTACGATGGCTAAAATGCGTTTGATGTCGGCGGGCTCTATAACCGGCTGATTCCGTGGAATCAGCGACGGCATCTCCCACTCTTCCAGCCATTCAGCGATGATGGTGAGCAAGGCATCTTTTTTCATTTTGTTTACCTCGGTAAACAGATTAAAGTGAAATTGTTTACCTGTCAACTCATTTTATGCTATTCCCCAGCAAAGGCTTTCAGGCTATTTGGATGAATCCGGCAGGTGTTTAAAATTATATTTTCAGATAGCACTTCAAACTCTCAAAGTATCAGTCCATCGGAAAACCTGATATATGTCTGACTGACTGGTAGGGGCCTGTGGCGCTTGTTTCCCCTCTACTCTTTAAGATACGAGACGTTCAAGAAAAACTGTAAGGGGCAGAATATATAGTTTCACACTTCTGTTTTTCAAGGATGCGATATAGTCGTTTCGCTGCGGCCGTCGATGCCGAGATCGGATTCTCATTGCCGGAGCGGCAGCCGAAGCGTCGCCCCGCAGCCGAACGGGATGAAGTCCATGTCCCAAACGTCTCGGAACATCTCGATCTGACGCGTTCCGGTGCAATGGGAGGCACCCATTTTCTTGATGCCCAGCGCCTTTAACTCACCGATGACATTTTTCACCGCGGGATCGTCCGTATCTTTTAGGTGAAACCCGCCCAGCGCGTAGGCGATATTTCCCGAGCGGAGATCTCTTGCCCGGTTAACGATATTTACGATTCCGGGATGCGCGCAGCCGGTCAGCACAACAGTGCCGTCGGCGGTATCCAATACGAGTGACTGCTCCCGCCGTCCCCTGGCAAGTTCGTCGCCTCCCATCTGTCCCGTCGAGTGGATACCGGGAATGATCTCGATCGGACCGTCGACAATTGTGACATCCGCGCCGAGCCTTTCCGCGTGAGAAGCGAGAGAGTCTGGAAAGGCCTTCGTCATGTACACTGCGACGGGTCCTATGGAACGCAGCACGGTAAACAAGCCGCCGCTGTGGTCCCAATGCTGGTGGGACAGAACCAGGATATCGATATGATTAGGGTCCTTGTTCAGTTTCCGAAGATTGTCAAGAAGCAGATGGCCATCACCACCGGTATCGAAGAGGATGGTCTTGTCCATTCCCTCAATCAGGCACGAGAAGCCGTGCGAAGTTTCTACAAGGGGGTCTATGGGGACATCGTCATAGGCCACGGTGAACTCGATCTCTTGGGAAGTCATGGTTTCCTCCTCAGCGTTTTTCTTGATAGCTTGATAAAAATTTTCATTTAATCCGTTTGTGAGATTAAAAGAGCGATTGCTTCGATCTCGATATTGGCATTTTTGGGAAGACAAGAAACCTCGACACAGGAACGGGCCGGAGGATCGGACAGGAAAAATTCTCCGTAAACCTCATTGATTTTGGAAAAATCATCCATCTTTCTGATAAACAACGTCGTCTTGACCACATGATCCAGAGAACTTCCCGCTGCGATGAGGATGTTTTTCAGGTTGGTGACGGCCTGTCGGGTTTCGGCCTGGATATCGTGATCAACCAGTTTTCCGGTTTCCGGCAATAATGCCAGTTGTCCGGAGACAAAGACAATGGAACCGGCCCGGACCGCCTGGGAATACGGCCCGATGGCGCCGGGGGCTTTTTCGGTCTTTACAATGCTTTTTGCTGCGGGAAGCATAAAAAATCTCCTTTTTTTAAATCGTCATTGAAACAGATAACCCCTTTTGATCTTTATATCGCGGGATTTAACACCAGCGTCACAATTCAAATCATGGATATGTAACAAAACATATCTCGTCAACAAAATTTTACGGTTAGTCGGTATTTGATAAATACAAAAGGCCGCCTGCTCTTGCAGGCGGCCTTTTGTCAAGGACAAAAAAGCGGGTTCAGTATTATTTTTCCGCCGTATTACAGATAGCGGTGGGATCGTCCATCTGCTTTAGAATCTGGTAGCGGCGTTCAACTTCTTCTCCAATCTGGGCGCGCAACCGCTTCGATTCTTCGGGAAAAGTCATTTCAAGCGAAGAGAACCGTACTTCGCCGGCCAGAAAGTCCTCGATAGTTCCGTCAGGCGCTTTTGATTCAAGCTTGAACGGATTTTTACCTTCCGCTTCCAATTGCGGGTTGTACCGGTACAGCGGCCAGTAACCGGAATCGACCACCAGTTTCATTTCCAATTGGGTTTTCCCCATGCCTTTCTTCAATCCCTGGTTGATGCAGGGGGCATAACAGATTACCACGGACGGTCCGGGATACGCGTCCGCTTGCATAAAGGCCTTTAATACCTGCTGCTTGTTGGCGCCCATGGAAATGGAAGCGACATAGACATAACCGTAGGTCATGGCAATGCGGCCCAGATCTTTTTTGCCGATTTTTTTGCCGGAAAAAGCAAACTTGGCCACTGCGCCCGTGGGGGTCGCCTTGGAGGACTGGCCGCCGGTGTTGGAATAAACTTCCGTATCCAGAACCAGAATGTTGACGTCTTCACCGGAAGCAATCACATGGTCCAGGCCGCCGTAGCCGATGTCGTAGGCCCAGCCGTCGCCGCCCACCGACCAGATCGACTTTTTGGTGAACAGGTCGTTCATCTTGTAAATGCTGTCCAGCAAGGGGCTGCGCTTGGCTTTTGCCAGCAGGGCTTTTAGCTCGTCGCCGTATTTTTTAGACGCCTCTGCATCGTTGATCCCTTCCAGCAGACCGTTCATGGCGGTTTTCATCTCAGCCGGGATGTCGGCGGCAACCGCTTCCTTCAGCAGGTCGGCCAGTTTTCTGCGGCGCTGCTTGGTGGCAACGGCAATACCGAACCCGAATTCAGCCGCATCCTCAAACAGGGAGTTGCCCCAGGCCGGGCCGTGTCCCTCCTTATTTACGCTATAGGGAACCGACGGCGCCGTACCCCCCCAGATGGAGCTGCAGCCGGTGGCATTGGCAATAATCATGCGGTCGCCGAAAAGCTGGGTCAATACCTTGACATAAGGCGTTTCACCGCAGCCGGCGCAGGCGCCCGAGAACTCCAAGAGCGGTTTCTGAAGCTGACTGCCCTTGACGGTGTCGCGTTTTACCAGGTTGTCTTTGTAAGAAACCGTGACCGAAAAGTCATAATTGGGTACCTGGACCGCTGTCTGTGTTTCGATGGGTTTCATCTCCAGCGCTTTTTTCTTGGAGGGACAGATATCGGCGCAGTTTCCGCATCCCTGGCAGTCCAGCGTATTGACTTGAATCCGGAAGCTGTAGGCTTTGAGTTCTTTGCCCACCGCAGCCTTGGTTTCAAACTCGGCTGGGGCGCCTTTTAATTCTTCTTCCGTCGCCATGATCGGGATAATGGCTGCATGCGGACAGACAAAGGAACACTGGTTGCACTGAATGCAGTTCTCCTTGATCCATTCCGGCACCATGATGGCCACGCCGCGTTTTTCATATTTGGAAGTATCGGTGGGGAACACGCCGTCCGGTGAAAAGGCGCTGACGGGCAGGGTGTTGCCCTTCTGGCTCTGGGACGGACGCATGACCTTTTCTACGAATTCAGGTGCGGCAGGCTTTGCCGGCCTTTCGCCGGCAGCATTTTTCCAGGATTCGGGGTATTTGATTTCAATAAGGTTGTCGATGGTCTGGTCGATGGCGGCGATGTTCATGTTGACAATTTTATCGCCCTTGCTGCCGAACATTTTATGGACTGATTTTTTCAGATACTTAACGGCTTTGTCGATGGGAAGGACTCTTGCCAGATAGAAAAAGGCGGTCTGCATGATCATGTTGATTCTGCCGCCCAGGCCGATGCCCGATGCGATTTTGACAGCATCCACGTTGTAAAATTTCAGTTTTTTCTCAGCGATGGTTCGGCGCATGCCCGCCGGGAGCTCTTTTTCCATTTCTTCCAGCGTCCAGTGTGAATTGAGCACAAAGGTGCCGCCGGGCTTGATTCCTTCGAGGACATCGTAAATGTTCACATAATTGGCCTTGTGGCAGGCAACGTAATCGGCGCTGTTGACAAAATAGGTTGAACGGATCTGGGTAGGTGCAAACCGCAGATGCGAAACCGTGATGCCGCCGGATTTTTTGGCGTCATAGTCAAAATAGCCCTGGGCGAACATTTCGGTGTTGTCGCCGATAATCTTGATGGCGCTCTTGTTGGCGCCGACGGTTCCATCGGCGCCCAGGCCCCAGAATTTGCACTGAACCGTTCCCTCGGGGGCGGTGTCGATATTTTCGCCCACTTTCAGCGATGTGTGGGTGACATCATCATTGATCCCCACCGTAAAATGATTTTTCGGCTTGTCCGCCTTCATGTTGTCGTAAACCGCAATGACCATGGCCGGCGAGAAATCCTTGGAGCTTAAACCGTAACGCCCGCCTAAAATGACCGGGATCTTTTTGCCGCTTTGTGCATATGCCGTAATGATATCTATATATAATGGATCCCCCAGGCTCCCGGGTTCCTTGGTTCTGTCGAGGACCGTAATGTTCTTGACGGTCTGGGGAAGCGCTTCGAACAGGTGCGCCGCGGAAAAGGGGCGGAACAGGTGGACCTTTACCAGGCCGAGCTTGGCGCCGTCTTTGTTCAAGTGGTTGATGGTTTCCTCAATGGTCTCACAACCGGAGCCCATGGCCACGACAATGTTTTCGGCCTTGGGATCACCAACATAGTCGAAGAGTTTATAGCTTCGGCCGGTGAGGCTGCCGACTTTTTTCATGTTGTCGATGACGATGCCGGGAACCTTCTGATAGAACAGGTTGGCGGCTTCCCGGGCCTGAAAGAAAACATCCGGCGTCTGGGACGTGCCGCGCAAATGCGGATGCTCCGGGTTCATGGCGCGTTTTCGAAAAGCTTCGATGGCTTCGTGGTTCACCAACTTGGCCATGTCGGCATAATCAATCACATCGATTTTCTGGATTTCGCTTGAGGTTCGAAAGCCGTCGAAAAAATGAAGAAAGGGCACCCGCGAGTCGATGGCGGCCAGATGGGCGACCAGGGCAAGGTCCATGATCTCCTGCACCGAATTGGCGCACAGCATCGCAAAACCGGTCTGGCGGCATGCCATCACATCCGAGTGGTCGCCAAAGATGGAAAGGGCATGAGTTGCCACGCTGCGGGCGGATACGTGAAAAACGCCCGGCAACAGTTCGCCGGAAATTTTATACATGTTGGGGATCATCAGCAGCAGCCCCTGGGAGGCGGTAAATGTGGTTGTCAACGCGCCGGCGGCCAGAGAGCCGTGCACGGCGCCGGCAGCCCCTGCTTCGGACTGAAGCTGGCGCACATCCATGGTCTGGCCAAATATGTTTTTGCGGCCCTGGGCGGACCACTGGTCAACGATCTCTCCCATCGAGGTTGAGGGGGTGATGGGGTAAAGGGTGGACACCTCGCTCATGCCATAAGCAACATGGGATGCCGCTGTGTTTCCGTCAATTGTCTGCATTTCTTTTGCCATAAGACGACTCCTTTTTAAAAAAGTTACACTTAAATAGTATATTTAATAACCGTGTCACATAACGGTGACAAAAAATCTATTGTCCTGCAAAAGGTCTTACCAGTATACCATTTTTAATTTTGTGTAAAGGATAAATTTGCCAAATTATTGTTGTGGTTTTTGGGGACTTATTGTAACAGATAAGAGGTCTATATTCCGGCCCATATTTTAATTTGATAATAATTCAAAGTATTTAATGGTGGAAAAAATGACTGTTCAGGAAATGAATCCGGGAAAACTGCTGGAGATATCCGGGAGCTACTGGCGGACGTGCACCCTGCATGCCGGCGTGAAACTGGACGTGTTTACGGCGATGGGGGATGAACCAAAAAGCGCCGAAGCCTTATCCGAAAAACTATCGGCGGACAAACGGGCGCTGGTCATGCTGCTGAACGCCCTGACCGCCATGGGCCTGCTGGAGAAAAAAGGGGGGGCTTATGCCAACACTCCTGCCAGCGCGGCATTTCTTTCGAAACAGTCGCCCCGTTATATCGGCTTTATCATTATGCACCATTACCATTTGGTGGAGTCCTGGTTTCAACTGGACAAGGCGGTTTTGACCGGCCGGGCGGTAAGGACGCGTGCTTCTTTCAGCGATGCGGAATGGCGGGAGGCCTTTTTGATGGGAATGTTCAACATGGCGATGAGTGTGGCTCCGGGCATCGTAAAAACCATAGAACTTTCCGGCCGAAGGCATTTGCTTGATCTGGGGGGCGGGCCGGGAACTTACAGCATCCATTATTGTCAGGCCAACCCCGGGCTTAAAGCCACAGTCTATGATCTTGCCACCACGCGGCCGTTTGCCGAAAAGACCATCGCAAAATTCAGTTTAGCGGACCGGATTCAATTCATGGACGGCGATTATGTGGCGCAAGAACGCATCAAAGGATCCTACGACGCAGCCTGGCTGTCGCATATTCTTCACGGGGAGGGGCCGCAGACATGCCGGCAGATCATTCAAAAGGCAGCGGTGGTGCTGGAACCCGGCGGCATGCTGATCGTGCATGATTTCATTTTAAACAATGAAATGAACGGTCCGCTTTTTCCGGCGCTGTTTTCCCTGAATATGCTGCTGGGAACCGATGACGGGCAGGCCTATTCGGAAAAAGAAATTATGGACATGCTGGCCGAAGCCGGGCTAAAAGAAATAAAGCGCATTCCCTTTGATTCTCCTAATGATTCCGGACTGATTTCAGGAATCGTTCCTTAGCAGCCGGGCGTTCCGAATTTCAATATGCGTTTGGTCGGAGTTTCACCAGGTGTTAACATTGCGGTTGCGGATGAAATCATGGTGCGAAGTGTCGTTGGCCAGTACGATACGGAATGAGCCGTTGCAGGCTTTAACCACACTGAGCGATGCCTGGGTGAGAAAGGGTCGTTGCCAGTATTCATCAAGGAGAATCTGTTCTATAAAGGCCATCAGGGTTTTCAGCACTACGGCATGCGATACCAGCAGCACATTTTGAATGGGGTGTTTTTGGACGATCTCTTCAACTGCTTGAACCACCCTGTTTTGTACCTGCCTGAAAGTTTCGCCGCCTTCTGTGGGCTGGAAGCGGGTGGGCGCATTCCAGAAATCCGCACTCTGTTGGGGGTATAAGCGCGCTACTGCGTCGATATTTCTCCCTTCCCAGACCCCCAGACCGATTTCGATAAGTCCCTGTTCTCGGGCTATTTCAATTTCGCGGCTGTTACAGACGATTTCAGCCGTTCGCACCGCTCGCAGACAGGGACTGCTGTAGACGGCATCTAAAGGAATGACTGTAAGCCTTTCTTGCAGCCATCGGGCCTGCTGCAGGCCCAATTCAGAGAGTTCCGAGTCTTTGTGGCCCTGCATTCGGCGTTCCGTGTTCCATAAGGTTTCGCCGTGGCGGGTGATATATAGTGTCGTCATAATCTCTAATGATGCGTGTTAATCGTTTCATAAGTTTCTTTTATGCGGGGTGTCTTTAAAACTGTATGGGCATATCGCCCAGGCCGACCGTATGACAAAACCGCCTTGGCCGGAACATGAAAAATTCCAAATATCAGACATGCGTCGGGGTGTCAATTGTCACTTCAGCCGGACTTGCCGACGGCAACGGTAAATTGACTTACATTTTATCTTATAGTAAGAAGTCTGACGGATAACCATCAGCTGGAACGAGACAAAATATCACCACATAGCTGGTTGTTTGTTTTTTCCGATTTGCTTAAATCATAATACGAGATTCAACTGTGGCCTCAAATCCTAATCAAATGTCAATGAAAAAGCTTTGCTTTACCGTTTCCCTTTTATTGGCGCTTGTTTTTACCGGGTGTGCTGCAACGGGAATTAAATCGTCAACACAGTCTTTGGGGCACTCCTCGGATGAAGCTGCCACGATTTATACGGACGTTGGAAGTGGAACAGAGAGACTGAAAAATGAGCCATTTTCTCCGAATACAGATGTTTCATCGGTATTTGACTCAACATCAACTCAAACGCCAGATAACGCCGAAAGACATCTTGTCAGCGCCTCTTTTTGGGCAGATCAGAATGGTCCGGGAAACACCATGTCCGATATTTCATTCAGCCCCATAGCGGAATATCAAGAGTGTTGCAGCCAGGATGATAACAGCAGCGACAGGATGAATCTTATCCCCGATCGTTATATCTTTGCTCAGGAAAAAACGGGGGCGGAAGATTTTAACGCATTTGAAAAAGAATTCGGCGATGTAACGCTGGACACCCAGGAAAAAGATGTTTCCGACCCTTTGGGCGGTTATAATCGTTTCATGTTTAACGTTAACGACAAGCTGTATTTCTGGATTCTAAAACCGGTGGCAAGCGGGTATGGGGCCGTTATACCGGAAGGGGGAAGGGTCGGCATTAGTCGATTTTTTAAAAACTTGAGCTTTCCTGTCCGGTTTGTTAATAACGTGCTCCAGGGAAAACTAAAGCGAGTGGGGATAGAAACCGCACGTTTTGTGGTAAATACAACGGTGGGAATTTTGGGGCTTTTTGACCCGGCCGATGAATGGTGCGACCTCAAACCTTATGAAGAGGATTTCGGCCAAACCCTCGGTCATTATGGCGCAGGTGACGGGGCCCCCCTGCAGTTGCCTTTATTGGGACCATCCAATCTGCGGGACACCGTGGGGCTTGTACCGGATACGTTTTTACACCCCATCAATTTTATTTACCAGGGCAGCCAGGTCGTAAACCCGATATTTTGGGGCGCCTTTATTCTGGAGACCGTCAATAAGACATCCTTGCGTATCGGTGTCTATGAAAACTTAAAAAAAGAAGCCCTGGATCCCTATACGTTGATGAGAGATTCCTATAAACAAAACCGGGATGCCAGAATCAGGGAGTAATATATGAAAAAAATATGCTTGCTCATTTTCCTTTTAGCGTTTTTTGCTCAGCCGGTACTTTCCAGCGATGTTCAGGAAGTGGGCCAACTGATCCGGGAAAACGTCGACAAGGTATTAAAGATTGTCCGCACCAGTGATTTAGGCAAGGAAGACAAAAAAAAACAGGTTATGGATGTGGTCAACCGGATTTTTAATTTGCCGCTGATGGCAAAACTCACTTTGGGCCAAACACACTGGACCAATTTGAATGAACAGCAAAGAGCGGAATTTACGGATCTGTTTATTAAACAGATGCAGGGCATTTATCTCAACCAGCTGGAACTGGCGGTTGACGCAACGGTTTCATTTGAGGAACCGGTCCAGGAGGAAAAAAAGGTTTATATGCTGACCCGCGCGGCAACAAAAGACGAACCCATTAAAATTTTATATAAGCTGTATAAAAGCAGCGACAAGTGGCGGGTCTACGATGTTGAGATACAGGATGTGAGTATTGTTAAATCATACGGGCTTCAATACAACCAGATATTAAAAGAGGGTTCCAGCGCCGATCTCATTCGCAAGTTGAAGGAAAAGATAGTGCAAAACGAAAGTGAATCTTCCAAATAAGGAAAAAGCGACATATCTTGTTCCGACAAACTGACGGCAACCCATATGACTTGGATCTCAACTGATGTCAAATAGCCATTCGTTCCTGGGGTTATACAGCAAGCTCGTTTTAAGCCGGCCCAAAATCGTGATTTTGATACTCCTGGCGGTTTTTGCCATACTAGGATATTTTACCAGGGATTTCCGGCTCGACGCTTCCGCGGATTCATTGATCCTTGAACACGATGAGGACCTGCGCTATTTCCGCAAAATAATCTCCCGCTATGAAACCGCCGAATTTCTGTTGCTCACTTACACCCCCCATGAAGATCTTTTTTCCAACCGCGTGCTGGGTAATTTAAAAAAATTACGGGATGAATTGAAGCAGATGGACAGGGTGGCCTCTGTTATTACGATCCTGGACGTACCCCTGCTCAGGAGTCCGCCGATTTCCCTTAAAGAAATCAGAAGCGCCGTCAAAAACCTCGAATCAGCGGATGTGGAGCTGGAACTGGCTCGGCTAGAATTTGCGGAAAGTCCCATATATCAACAAATGCTGGTAAGCCCGGACATGAAGACAACGGCCCTGGTCATTAATTATGCCCGGGAGGAAAAATATGAGGCGGTGGTGAATCGGCGGTCACAGTTGCATGAAAAAAAATACGAAGGAACACTGACGCCGGCCGAAGCTTCCGAGCTGGAAAAGTTATCGGCGCAATACAAACAGCATCAAGACCGAAGGCGAACGCTGCAACATGAAGATATTGTGACGGTCCGGAAGATTATGGACCGTCATCGTTCCGAGGCCGCTCTGTTTCTGGGCGGGGTTCCGATGGTCGTTGACGACATGATTTCTTATATAAAGAGCGATCTTAAGGTTTTTGGCCTTGGGATGTTGTTTTTTTTGGTTTTTACGCTGGGTGTTATTTTTAAGAAATGGCGCTGGGTCGTTTTGCCCATGTCCTGTTGCGCTTTTTCGACGGTTGTCATGATCGGTTTTCTCGGAATTTTCGGTTGGGAGGTAACCGTCATTTCTTCCAATTTCATATCGCTGCAGCTGATTATCACCATGTCCTTTACCATCCATCTGATTGTGCGCTATCGTGAACTTCTAAGGAACCAGCCTGAAATTGAAAACAGGGACCTGATACGTGAGAGTGTCCGGGTTATTTTTCTGCCGTGTCTGTTTTCCTGCCTGACCACCATCGCGGGTTTCAGCTCACTGCTGGTTTGTGACATTCTTCCGATCATCAATTTCGGGTGGATGATGGTCATGGGGCTTTGTGTTTCGCTGGCCGTCACCTTCACCTTCTTCCCTGCCGGTCTGCTTTGCCTGCCGAAGACGGCGCCCGACATCGAAAGGCCCTTCGGGGTCTTCATCACCTCTTTTTTTGCGCGTATCACTGAAAAATACGGCAAAATGATATTTGCCACGGCCCTGGTGATGACGCTGCTGATCGGCTGGGGGGTTTCGCGTCTTGAGGTGGAAAACAGTTTTATCAATTATTTTAAAAAATCAACGGAAATATACCGGGGCATGCAGTTTATTGATCGTGAGCTGGGCGGCACCTATCCGCTGGATGTCGTTGTCAACTTCAAGGACATAACGCCGAATCCGTCAGAAGCGGTCAGCGGCGCTAAGGAAGATAACGAGTTTAACGCCTTCGAAGAATTCAAGGAAACCACTGCGCAGGATACGAAACGGTATTGGTTTACACAAGACAAACTGGCGCTTATCGAAAGAATCCATGACCATCTTGATCGCATGGAGGAGACCGGAAAGGTTTTGTCCCTGGCCACGATGTTGAAGGTCGCCTCGCAGCTTTTTGACGGACGGTCTTTGGATAATTTTGAACTGGCCCTTTTGTTCAACGAATTGCCCGAAGAATCCAGGAAAATCCTGGTGGACCCCTATGTGTCGATAAAAGATAATCAGGCGCGAATTTCCATTCGGATTGTGGATTCACTGGAAACACTTCGTCGGGATGCTTTTTTAAAAAAAGTTCAATCGGATCTGCTAAACAAACTCTCTCTGGAAAAGGACCAGTTTCGCCTGACCAGCATGATCGTACTTTATAACAACATGCTGCAAAGTCTCTTTTATTCCCAAATCAAAACCATCGGTCTAACGGTCCTGCTGCTGATGGCCATGTTCATGGTGCTGTTTCGTTCCTTGAAAATAACGATTATTGCCATTATTCCCAACTTGATCTCTTCGCTGTCGGTACTGGGTGTTCTCGGGCTGACCGGAACCCCGCTGGACATGATGACCATTACGATCGTGGCTGTGAGCATCGGCATTGCCGTGGACAACACCATCCACTACATTTATCGATTTAAGCGCGAATTTGCCAAAAACCGGAGCTATTTGAATACCATGTACCGGTGTCACGGCAGCATCGGCAATGCCATGTTCTACACTTCCCTGACCATCATTATAGGCTTTTCGATCCTGTCCCTATCCAATTTTATCCCGACGATCTATTTCGGTTTGTTAACGGGATTTGCCATGACCGTGGCCCTGGTGGCGGCATTAACCCTCCTGCCCCGCCTGATAGTGGGCTTAAAGCCTTTTGGACCGGAGGGGGAGGTTTAAAGGTTTAAGGCTGGCGCCGGGCCGGCGGGAACCAAACGCATCCTGTCAGGTTCCCCCTCTTTAACATTAGCGATATCTTCAGCGGCCTTTTGCAGTAGCCGGGCAAAAACTACTTTTGGGGAACGTATTTTTGCAACAGCTCTATTGCCCTGTCCGGATTATATATGCCGCATACGCACGGTATGCCGATTTCCACTGCAGCTTTTTCCGGGGTTTTTTTGCCGTTTTTTACGTCTTCGGTTACTTCCTTCACCAAATATTGGGATACAAGTCCGTGGCCGCACATGGTGACAAACTCCAGAATTTCTTCGGAGGGCAGGTCTTCCTTTTTCCCCCAGATATCCAGGGATAAATTCACCGAATGCGGCTTGATCTCCATTTCGTTGCTCATCTCAACGATATCTGTTGTAGGTCCTTCTACGGTAACGGATATCCCCAGGTCCAATTCCTTTAAACGGCGGATTATTTCGCGTACTTTCTCTTTGCTGGAGAAAGCACAGCGAATGCGCGGAACTTCGTTTAATGCAGCCTTGATTTCTTCAAGACTGTAACCTTGAAGGATTGTTCCCAGATGCTGTGACCCCACATTCGCGGGACCCACCTCCCATATTACTTCAAGAACCTTGCGCAGTTTATCCAATGATCCGACATGATTAATGCCGGAGGCTGCGGTCACCAGCAGAACATAATCGTTTTTCAGGGACTCGTCCGTGCCGCGGCGATGCAATGTGTGTGTCATAATGAATTAAACCTCCTGCGGTTGTCTGATAATTTTATAGGGCCGTCCAAGTCCCAGATTGACCTTGGAGTTCACCCGCGGTTTGATACCCATATTTTGAAGAACCGGCAGCACCGGCAGGGTGCCGTCCGCTTCAAAGCAGCAGATCAGATCCAAAGAAAAAACGGTATCAAGGCTTTTGGCCGCTTCCTTGATTGTTTCCATTATTTTGGTTAGTCTTTCTATCGGCGCAGAAAATTCAACAATTGCGGAAACAAGCTTTTCATTTTTATATTTGGGATCGATTATTCCCTTTTTTTTATCGATCAAGAGCTGGGTCAGCGGATTGGCCTCTTCAAAGACAACCCCTATTGCCGCCAGCGCCGTGGTCATCTTTTCAAACTCCGTCATGCTGGTGCCCAGACACGGCCGTCCCAATTCCACCGCAACGCCGATTTCTCCCCGACAGATCCTGCCGGTCACATCGTTGGTCTTGACTTCTTCAGTGCCTCTACCCGGGACTTTCGTAACCGAGTGCGTCGTGGTCGGATCGCTGAAAAATCGGCGTATGCCCCGGGGCTCCTCGTAAATGCCCGGCTTCTCGTAAAAAGCCTCTGTCGGACAAGGAACCACATCATTTCGAAAGCAGTTGCCGCACTCCAGGCAGGCTTCCTGATCTATGGATGCCTTTTCATCCACCACGGAGATTGCTGCCGCCGGACAATAGGGGACACACACGCCGCACCCGATACATTTTTCCTGATCTACGAGCATTTTCTTCCTCCTGTATAATTATTTCGCTTGCTTCTATAGCGGTTGTCAAAAAAACGTTCCGTTATCCCAACGTTTTCTTTTACAACCGCTTATACCGCAATTCATTGTTTCGGAACTTTATTATGGAAAGCGGTATAATCAATCATTTCGTTGTATAAAAATGTGCCTATGCGCCGGCTAAGGACAGCCCATATTGGCGGGCAATCGTTTCGAATTCCTTCACGAGACCCCCGGGCACTTCTATCCCGCTCTTTGTTAAGGTCTGCGCTAATATCCGCTCCCGTTCTCCAGGCAGATAGATCTCGCTGATGCCGGCCGCTTTTTCGCACGCTTTAATTTCCCGGAAAAAACGTTCGTTGCGCTCATGGTAATCGTCCAGGCCGATAAAGGCGTCTGCTTTCAGCACGATAATAATATGCCCGACATTGGCCGGCGACTGTTTATCACCATACTGCCAGGCCACGTCCCGGCCAAAAGCGGCTCCGGTCAGCACCCCTGCCAAATGCTCGACAGCCAGGGCAAGCGCATATCCCTTAGGTCCGGCCATGGGCAAAAGCGTTCCTGCCAAAGCCTCCCGGGAATTGGTCGTGGGTGTTCCTTCCTTGTTCAGGGCCCACCCCTCCGGTATGTTTTCGCCCCGCCCTGCGGCCTCGATGATCTTTCCCCTTGCAACGATACTGGTCGCCAAGTCAAGCACCACAGGCGGTTTTCCCTTGCGGGGCAAACCGACAGCTATCGGGTTGGTGCCGAAATAGGGTTCCTTTCCGCCCCAGGGGGGAATGGCCGGCGGTGCATCCGTCAATACAATCGTAATGAAGTCCGCCCTTGCGCCCATATCACAATAATATCCTGCGGCCCCAAAGTGATTGCTCCCTTTAATGCCTGCGGCGCATAATCCGAATTTATCGGCAGCCGCTATGGCCGCATCCAGCGCCTTTACGGTAACGACTGCGCCCAGTCCGTTATCTCCGTCCACCGACAGTACGGCAGGGTAGGAATTGTCGATCCTGATCTCAGGGCGAGGGTTGACTGCCCCGGCTTGAATTCTTTTTAGATAAATCGGGAATCGACTGACGCCATGGGTTCCGATTCCCCAAAGATCGGCATGAATCAGGTTGTCGGCTACCATCTTTCCTTCAGCAGCAGGTACGTCGGCTGCTGCAAAGGCTTGAACAATAAATTGCCGCAGCGCTTCAATGGCAAAAACGCGGTTATCACCCATAGAACCATTCCCCCTCTCAGGATTTTAATTAGTTTCAATCGGCCGTTTGCATGCCGTTAAATCTTTTCTGTAAAAGCCATTTTTTATAATCTAATTATATATCCTGCCCAGGCTGTCAAGTCTGTTGTAATAAATCAACACGAAATCAGAACTTCGGTGGGGTTTGAGCAAAAATTTGCCCCGATGTACCCTTTCATTGTGAGGGATTATCAGGCGATATGCGTTACGACTCAGATTTAACCTTAGGTTCAGGCAGCTTCTCTTCAAGTCCGGTTTCGCCGGCGATCCGCCTGAGGTCGGCGAGGGTGTCGTCCGGAAGTGCCAACCCCTCTCTGCGATTGCCGGCATCATTGTGCGCTTCCATTTCACCCGGATAGAATATTTCGTCAAATCCCTTTGCCGGCGGGACCGATTTGATCTCACGGACAAACCGTTCCATCCGATCGGTGAATTGCGCCAGCGGCTGAAAGGCTTCGATGTTGATGGCCAGCAGGAAGTGTCCGCAGTTGCTTTTTTCAGCCGTCTTGTAAGGACTGTGCACGGCAGACAGGAAGCCGCTGCCGGTCAGCACTCCCGACAACAAGTCGATGGCCGCTGCAATGGCGTAGCCTTTGTGTTCGGCCATGGGCAGGATGATGCCGTCGATGGCCTCCTGGGGATCGATGGTGGGCTCTCCGGCTGAGTTGATTGCCCAGCCCAGGGGGATGGGCTGGCGTTTTTGTCGGGCCAGATAAATCTTGCCGCGGGCAACCCCCGTGTTGGCCATATCCATCACGAAGGGCGCGTAGCAGCCGGCCGGCGCGGCGATAGACCAGGGATTGGTGCCGATGATCTTCTTGCGCCCGCCCCAGGGCGCCATTGCGGGCCCGCCGTTGGACATCAGCATCGTCACGCAACCCTCCCGGGCGCCCATGAGCGTGTAATACATACATGTGCCGAAGTGGTTGGAGTTGCGCAGTCCGACAGCGCCAATGCCGTGGGCTTTGGCGCGCCGGACAGCGTCGTGCGTAGCCTGGCGGGTCAATACATGCCCGACGCCGTCATGGCCGTCGATAACGGCAATGGCGCCGGCATCCACCACAAACTCGTGCCGGGTCACGGGCTTCATGACACCGTTGCGCAGCCGATCCAGATACCACCCAAGGCGCAACACGCCATGGGACTGATGTCCCCAAAGGTCTGCCTGGACCAGCGTATCGGCAATCAGGGCGGCATCGTCTGCCGGCACCCCCGCACCGGTATACACGGCGGTAGCAAAATCGATTAGTTTATGGGGATCAATGCGTGCAGTCGTCATGGGAAACTCCTTTGCTGAATCAGGGGTGCTATTTTTTAACTTTCCGGTTCGTCCTCGGATGGGGGGTCTATCGATGACGGTGGTTTTCCGACTTCAATGATGGGGAGACAGGGGGTGCGGTTGAGTTTTAGGGCGAAAACATCTTTTTCTGCGTAGGTAGGCATCAGTTTGCGGTGTTTCAGAAGAATTTTTCCCTCAGGGCCGATGACAAGGTTGGTGTTGTAAAGGGTTCTCAGGGTGTTGTCCGGCCGTTCGTTGATGCCGATGACGACATGAACGCACGCCTGTTTGGCAGCCTCGCATAACCGATCGGTGACAGGTCCGGGCACGCAGACTGAATTTTTAAGAAGTTCGATGAAAAACGGGGTGGTCTTAAAGACATTTTCCAGTCGGTTCCAGTAGGGATATCCGGCAATAAATACTTCCGGAAAGGTGATCAGGTCGGCCCCGTTTCGGGAGGCCTCGCGGATCAGGGCGACGGCCTTGTCGAGGGTCCGTTCGCGATCCAGAAAAACAGGGGCTGCCTGGACCGCCGCCACTTTGAATTTCGGAAATGTATCGCCCATCAGATTATTCTCCTGAAAGTAGTTCTTCCGAAACACCGTCGATTCGGATTTGATGATTGTCAAATAGAGCAAATCATGATTATAATTATTAACTGATCGGCCTTTTAAAAACAAATATTATTTTTGCCTGTTAGCTAAGGATAATGACTGATTCTTATAAAATATTCCCTGTGGGTTTTGTCAGGAAAAAGGGTCAAACGACGCAGATTGAGATCCAAAAGAAATTTGAAGCGGCGCTTTTGGGGCTTGACGGCTTCTCGCATATTTATGTGATTTACTGGTTCCATGAAAACGACACCCCCCGGCAGCGCAGCGTTCTGCAGGTGCATCCCCGCAAAGACAAACGCAACCCCCTGACCGGTGTGTTTGCCACCCATTCTCCCATAAGGCCCAATCTGGTCGCCCTGACCACTTGTCGCATTGTGGCGATCAGGGAAAACATGATTGAGATTGACAGGATCGACGCCATTGACGGCACCCCGGTTATTGATATCAAGTCTTACAATTCCAAAAATGAGGCAGCCCCACCTTTTCGCGTCCCTGAATGGATCCGTATCGGGGATGAACCATGCTGACGGATCTTGCCGGCCAAATCGAAAGAATCACCTTCAGCAACGAAGACAATGGGTTTACCATCGCCAAGGTCAAGGTGAGCGGGAAGCCCGATCTGGTAACGGTTGTGGGCGCATTGATGGCGCCGGTTCCCGGTGAAGTCCTCGAGATGAAAGGCGAGTGGATGCAGCATCCCAAATTCGGCGAGCAGTTCAAGGTTGCTGCCTACAAAAGCGTTGTTCCGGCCAGTATTTTCGGCATCAGAAAATACCTGGGATCAGGTCTGATCAAGGGGCTTGGACCGGTCATGGCCGAACGCATCGTTAAAAGATTCGGCGGTAAAACCCTGGATATCATCGAGCATAATATCGGACAGCTGGCCGAGGTTGACGGCATTGGTAATAAACGCATTGCCATGATAAAGGCCGCCTGGGACGAGCAGCGTGAAATCCGCGACGTGATGGTATTTTTACAGTCCCAGGGCGTCAGCACCGGGTATGCCACCAAAATATTTAGGCAATACAAGAATCGTTCCATTGCCGTTGTGCGTGAAAATCCGTATCGCCTGGCCGGCGATATTTCCGGGATCGGATTTCTCATCGCCGATCGCATTGCCGAAAAACTCGGATTCAGCAAAGATTCCGAACTGCGGGCCGAATCCGGCGTACTCTATGTGCTGGACCAGCTGGCCGAAGAAGGCCACGTGTATTATCCCCATGAGCTGCTGGTGCAAAAAAGTCGCGAAATGCTCCAAGTCGAACCAGGGGTGGTTGCAAGGGCCATTTCCAGCCTGGCGGCCGGCCGCAAAGTTGTGATTGAGGACTTGAAACGGAACACAGCGGAGTTTGCCGGCAACCACCCGGCGGTTTACCTGGCCAGGTATTACGTCAGTGAAACCGCAGTCGCCGGCCGCATCAAAGGGCTGCTGAACACGCCCAAGTCGATCCGTAAAATCGATTCCGCCAAGGCCGTCTCCTGGGTTCAGCAACAGCTTCACATTACCCTGGCCCGGAATCAGATGGCGGCTGTCCGCAGCGCCCTCGATAACAAGATGATGGTCATCACCGGCGGTCCCGGCACCGGCAAGACCACCATCACCCAGGCGATCATCAAAATTTTCGCCCGGCTGCATCTGCAGATCGCCCTGGCAGCCCCCACCGGCCGGGCGGCCAAGCGCCTGAGTGAAACCACCGGGCGGGAGGCCAAAACCATTCACCGGCTACTGGAATTCAGCTTTCAGAAGGGCGGATTTCAGCGCAGCGCTGAAAATCCGCTGGATTGCGATCTTTTGATCGTGGACGAGGCCTCCATGATCGACACCATTTTGATGCACCATTTATTAAAATCGGTGCCGGACGATGCCACCGTGATTCTGGTGGGGGATGTCAATCAGCTGCCTTCCGTGGGGGCCGGGAATGTACTCAACGACATCATTGCTTCCAAGTGTGTGCCGGTTGTGGAATTAAATGAAATTTTCCGCCAGGAGCGAACCAGCCGGATCATTGTCTCTGCCCACCAGATCAACAGCGGGATTATCCCGTCGATGGAACCGCCCGATGATCGGTTGGAAAGCGATTTTTATTTTATCCAGCAGGAAGATCCGGAAAAGGTTTTGGATATTATCCTAACCCTGGTCAAAGAAAGGATCCCCCGCAACGACCGGTTTAAGGAATTTATCAAGAATCCCGTTGATGATATCCAGGTGTTGACGCCCATGCACAAGGGGGTGGTGGGGGCCGGAAACCTGAACGCCCGCCTGCAGGAAGCATTGAATCCGGGGGAGGAAGGGGTGCTGCGCGGAGAAAGAACCTATCGCACCGGCGATAAGGTGATGCAGGTACGCAACAATTATGACAAAGAGGTCTTTAACGGCGATATCGGCCGGATTGCCGGAATTTATGCCGATGTCCAGGAAATTATCGTAATATTTGACGGACGTGAAGTGGTCTATGACTATGCCGAACTGGATGAAATCATGCTGGCCTACGCCGTGTCGGTGCACAAATCCCAGGGGTCTGAATATCCGGCCGTGGTCTTGCCGGTCTTAACCCAGCACTATATCCTGCTGCAGCGCAACCTGATCTATACGGCCGTCACCAGGGGCCGCAACCTGGTGGTGATGGTGGGGACCCCCAAAGCACTGGCCATGGCGGTGCGCAACGACAAAACCCAGAAACGTTTTACCCATCTGAGGTCCCGGCTTTGCTGATATGAAACACTTGTTTACACCTTTTCAGATTCGGCGCCTTAAGCTGGAAAACCGGATCGTGATGCCGGGGCTGGCGTCGTTTCTGTTTGAGTCGGACGGCTCGGTCACGGACCGGACCGTTGAACATTACCGCCGCCGGGCGGCCGGCGGGCCGGCCATGGTCATCACCGAGGCCTGCGCGGTTTCTCCGGAAGGGATTGTTTCCCCCCACCAGGCCAGGATTTACGATGACGGCTTCATTGAAGGGTTTGCAAAAATAAGCGCTGCGATCAGATCCGAGGGGGCAGTTGCGGCGCTTCAGATCCATCACAGCGGCCGGCAGACATCGGCCCGGGTCATCGGGCAAGACCCCCTGGCGCCTTCGGAACTTCCCTGCCCATCCATTCAGTGCCGGGTGACCCCCCTGAGCATTGACGGTATTCATGGGCTGGTCCAAAAATTCGGGGCTGCCGCCCAAAGGGCGCACCAAGCCGGTTTTGAACTTATTGAAATCCATGGGGCCCATGGTTATCTGATCAATCAGTTTCTCTCGGGGTTTTCAAACATCCGCACCGACCTTTATGGCGGCGATACCGTCAAAAGAGCCCGGTTTGCCCGGGAAATTGTTCGGGAAGTCCGGCAACGGGTTGGCAGCGACTTTCCGATTTCTTTTAAAATCAGCGCTCAGGAATTCGTCCCCGGCGGTCTGACGGTGGCCGAAAGCATCGAGATACTGAAAATTCTGGTGAACGCCGGAATTGATATCGTGCAGGTTTCCGCCGGCAATGACGCCACCCCCGAGTGGATCTGTCAGCCCATGTTTATGAAAAAAGCATGCCTGGCGGATTCGGCTGCAAAGATTAAACACGCGCTGAAAATTCCGGTGATGACGGTCGGCCGGATCAACGATCCGCTTCTGGCCGATAAAATCATCAGGCAGAAAACAGCCGACCTGGTCTGCATGGGACGCGGGCTTTTGGCGGACCCGGAGATGCCCAAAAAGGCCAAAGCAGGCCGCCTGGAAGAAATACGGTCGTGCATTGCCTGCAACACCTGTATGGCGTCCATCTTTCGAAAAGGTCGGGTCGAGTGCCTGGTCAATCCCGTTCTGGGAAGGGAAAAACGCTTGAACTTTCAGCCGGCTGAAAAAGCAAGGAAGGTGCTGGTGATCGGCAGTGGGCCCGGCGGGCTGAATGCCGCCCGGATAGCAGCTAAAAGGGGGCATGAGGTCCACCTGTTCGAAAAAAAGGAGGCTATCGGCGGAAAGCTGATTGTCGGGAGTGTCCCCGGGTTTAAAAAAGAAATCTCCAACCTGATTAAATTCCTTATAAAACAGAACCGCATGGCCGGCGTGAAATTTCATTTAAATTGTGAAGCCACGCCGGACGTGATACGCGCTGCGAGTCCCGATGTGGTCATTCTGGCTACCGGTGCCATGCCGCTGCTGCCGCAGATAGAAGGTGTCGACCGTAAAATGGTCGTTTGTGTCGATGATATCCAAAACGGCCGGCAGCCCGATTGGGTCAACACGGTTATTGTCGGCGGCGGTGCAAGTGGGTGCGAGACGGCCCTGTACCTGGCCGAACTCGGCTGCAATGTCACCATTGTGGAGATGCTTTCCGAAATGGCGGTCAATCTTGAAACCATTACCCGCAAAGTGATCCTGAAAAAACTGGAAGAAAACAAGGTTACGATGCTGACGGGCGCCAAACTGGTGCGCATTCTCGATAATGGCGTGCAGATCAGCGGAAATGAGGGGACAGAAACTTCCATTGCGGCCGACCGGGTGGTGATGGCAATGGGCAATCGACCCGATAACAGGCTATACCAACAGCTCGCTTTGTCAGGCTATGAAGTCCATCGTGTTGGCGACTGCATTGAGCCCAGGAGCATCAAACAGGCGATTTATGAGGGAACGGTTGCGGGGGGGACCGTATGACCGACGACAAGGCTTTTATTAAATTATGCTCCGTTTTGCCACAACCCCGGGCAAAAAGGAAAAAAATAAAAAGCAGCCGGTATTCAGCTGCTTTTTTGCGTAGTCCCAGAAACACTATTTTCTGTATCAGGATTTTACCGGCACGCTGATCCATTCATTCACCCGCACCCAGCCTTTTCTGCGCTCCCTCCGGTTTTTTCTGCGCTCCAAACCGCTGCGCCGCTCGACTCCACCCTGGATGAAGTAGTCGATGCTGTAAACCTGTCGTCGGTCAACTTCTGAGCGACGGTCAGCGCCGGAACGTTTAAACAACATGGCTTCTGATTCCTGTTTTGCCTGTTTGGGCATAAATAATTTTTGGATAGCTCGTTGGTTATACAAAATTAAACTCTTTTATTAACGGCCGGATTGATAGTTTATCAACCGCCAGCGTTCACTCTTGCTTTAATTTAAAGCAAGTATTGTGCCACTCATTGTGACTATTGGGCCGCGAGTTGGGCTGATAAAAAAACTATTTCAGTATTTATAATAAGTTATACTATGTATTCCAATTAATAAAAATAACAATTGAACGTTACAGAAAGGGCTAACAAGGGTTTATATTTCATTTGTTGATGAAAAACTACAATGTTTGTAGGGAAATCCTTCGCGGTGTTTAGGCCGGTAATTTAAGGTATTATATAATTCAACCAATTGTTTTTATATATAATAATTGGCAATGCCCAAATAATTTGATAATCCTGAAAGACTGCCTGCTCCTGGCAGGAACCCCAGAGCTAAAGGCGTCTATAGTTCAATTGAAATGCGAATGGGTTATGAAGCGGGGAGGCTGGAAAGCAAAAGTGATTAAAAGCCTGGAAGCAAAGAAGGCTCAAAAGGAAATACCCTAACATCTTGGTCTTCAATCCCCTAATGTACAAACAAAACACGCGGGGTTTCCGGACCGTGATCCCTTGAGCCTTCGAATCTTGGACCGCTTTCATCCAGCCAATGGCGGATTCAGGTTCTGAATGAAAAAGGGTGTATGAAGTGACATTCGTACAAGATAAAAGCGCAAGCCTTCGGCGGGCGGGCGGCTCTGCCGGGTTTACTGCTTGTAACCAAATTTTCTGAGCAAATCCTTTCGGGAATCGATGTCGGTTTGGGACTCAATCCCTTTTGAACTGTACCCGTCGATAACCCCAAGAATTCCGCGACCCTGTTGCGTTTCAGCAATAATGACCTCAACGGGGTTCGCGGTTGCACAGAAGATGCGGCAGACTTCCGGTACATTTTTAATGGCATTTAGAACATTTATCGGAAAAATGTCTTTCATGAACAAAATAAAGCTGTGACCGGCGGACAATGCGCCGGCATTTTTTTTGGCCAGTTCTATCAGTTCTTCATCGGTACCGGTATGACGTATCAGGCATTTATCGGAAGCTTCGCAAAAGGCCAGGCCGAAATTCGGCATGGGTACCGCGTTGACCATGGCTTCGTAAATGTCCTCGACTGATTTAATGAAATGGGAATGGCCCAAAATCAGATTCAAGGAATTGGGATTTTCAATTTTGACTGTTTTTAAATCCATATAACCCTCCTGTCTTTTGTCCTTAATTCCGGAGATGATAATAAAAAATAGGCGGGCATGTCAATTATAAACCCCGTTGTGATGGGAGCATCGGGAAACGATGCGGACCGTCCCTTTTTTATTTTTTCGGTGGCATAGTCTTTAAGGATGATTATTATTTGTTATAAACGATGTATGAAACAGCCTGAACGGCGCGAGTGTGTCTGAAATGGCGACTGGGGCAGGCCGTCTCTGGGACCGGAGAACGATTTCGGTGTTACAATTCATATTATCGAAACCAACAAGGAGGTCCGTGAATGAACTTTAAATTATGGTTGAGCCTCATATTGGCTGCTTTGGCGCTGATTTTCATTATTCAAAATGCCGCTGTGGTGGAATTACATTTTTTATTCTGGACTGTTTCGATGTCCCGCCTGGTATGGATGTTTCTGTTGTTGGCAATCGGATTCCTCATTGGATGGCTGCTTCACAGCCTGCATGCTTTGCGAAAAAAATAGGATAACGCCGGAGTCCACCGTTTTACCCTCAAGGCTATAGGGATTGCATTTTTATAATCCCATCGGAAACTATTCATAAAACAATTAAACAAGGAGGCTGTCATGACGAAAGCGATTATCATGGATAAAAATGGAGGGCCCGAAGTGTTGCAGTGGCGAGATTACGATCCGGGAAAACCGGGGCCGAGAGAGGCGCTTATTCGCCATGAGGCAGTGGGCCTGAATTTCATCGATGTATACCAACGCTCCGGTCTTTATCCGTCGCCGGCCCTGCCGGCGATACTGGGGTTGGAAGGCGCCGGTATTGTTGAAGCAGTCGGCGAAGGTGTAACGGAAGCGGCAGTTGGGGACCGGATTGCCTATGCCGGTGTTCCGCCGGGCGCATATGCCGAGGTGCGGCGAATTCCGGCGCACCGTCTCGTCAAGCTCCCTGAAAATATTTCTTTCCGGCAAGGCGCCGCCATGATGCTTCAGGGGATGACCGCCCGCTATTTGCTGCGGGGGTGCTACCCGGTTGCCGTCGGCAGTCGCATCCTGATCCATGCCGCTGCCGGCGGGGTCGGTTCGATTGTATGCCAATGGGCCAAACATATCGGGGCCATCGTCATTGGAACGGTCGGTTCCTGGGAAAAGGCAGATATTGTCAGGACAAACGGCTGCGACCATCCCATTAATTACAATGAGGAAGATTTTGTAGAAAAGGTCAGGGAAATCACCGCCGGCAAAGGGGTTGACGTTGTGTATGATTCCGTTGGACGGTCAACCTTTATGAAATCGCTGGAATGTTTACGACCCAAAGGGACCCTGGTATCTTTTGGCCAGTCTTCGGGCGCGGTTGCGCCCATTGATATCGGCATTCTGGGACTCAAAGGTTCACTATTCCTGACCCGTCCGAGTTTAATGACATATACCGAAAAGCGGGAAGATTTGCTGGAACATGCCCGCGACCTTTTTAGCGTTGTTGAGAGCGGGGCCGTCAAAATTGCTGTGAAACAGAGCTTCCCGCTGAGCGAGGCCGCCCAGGCGCATCGAGATCTTGAAGGCCGTAAGACAACGGGATCAACCATTCTGATTCCCTAATTTGATCTTCAATCTTCTGCAACTGCTTTTCAAGGATTAGCTTTGTTTTTATGATGCCTGAAGGCATTTGGGGAAAAATCATTTGGGTGCGGCTCTTTTAGGACGACATTGAGCAGCAGTTTTCAACATATAGTATCAAGCCCCATAAAGAAAAT
>JARGFK010000016.1 GCA_029211065.1 Desulfobacterales bacterium | reverse complement strand
CCTGTGTCGCGCCAAGTGATTATTGGAGGTAACCCTCTACATATAGTGGGCGGTTGAGTTAACTGCATACCCAGTTATTTAAATTGTTTTGCGTCATTACGTGCCCAGTAAAACCTAATTAACCATTTCCACCAAGAAGGAGGTATTGTATGAGTAAAAAAATCAGTGAAGAGAAAAGAACATCTCGTCGTGGTTTTCTTAAAACAGCTGCGGTAGCAGGCGCTGCAGCGGGTGCTCTCGGTTTTCCCGCAGTCATGCGTGTTCAGGCCGCCGATACCATTAAGATCAAGATTCAGACCGCATGGGATGCCGGTACCCTGGGTTATGTCAAGTTCCAGGAATTCTGCAAGGAAGTCGGCCAGGCCTCTGACGGCAAAGTTATTTTTGAAGGATTCCCGGCCGGCGCCATCGTGGGTACCTTTGAAATGTTCGACGCCGTAAAAGCCGGCGTGTTTGACGCCATGCACTGCTTTGATGTTTACTGGCCGGGAAAAATTCCGGTGGCAACCTTCCTGTCTTCCTATCCGTTCGGCATGGACCGGCCGGACCAGTGGGAAACCTGGCACGGCGCCCTTGGCGGTCGCGAACTGGCCCGTGAAGCGTACGGTGAACACAACATGTTTTACATCGGCCCCATTCAGCATGACGACAACCTGATCCACTCCAAGGTGCCGATCCGCTCTTTTGAAGATTTCAAGGGCAAAAAGATCCGTTATCCGGGCGGCATCATCGCCGATATTTACCGGGCGGCCGGTGTCTCCACCGTCCTTCTGCCCGGCGGCGAAGTTTATCCGGCCCTTGAAAAGGGCGTCATCGACGCCTCCGACTACGTTGGCGCGGCCATCAACTACAACCTGGGCTACGGTGAAATCGCCAAGTATATCATCATGGGCCCGCCGTCCACACCGTGTCTGCATCAGCCCGTGGACATCATGAGCGTTGAAGTCAACATGAAAACCTGGAATAAAATCCCCAAACACTGGCAGATATTCATCGAAGCCATGGTGGCAAAACACTCCTATGATATGTACACTGCGATCCAGGCCGCCGACATCATCGCCTTTGAAAAGTTCCAGACGGAGCAACATGTCGAAATCATCCGGTTGAAAGACAGCGACATCGAAAAATTCAAACGTTTTGCGCCGGAGCTGTGGGTCAAGTGGGCCAAGAAGTCCCCGCGTGCCATGAAGGCCTTTAAATCCCAGTTCGCATACATGAAGTCGGTCAAGATGGGGTACATTACCGACAAAGACATGGTCGACATGAACGGCAAAAAACTTGTTTTCTAATTCTTTGCCCGGGGGAAGGAATAACCAATTTCCTTCCCCCATTTTGTAATATTTTTACGAAAGCGATAGTGAACCGAAGCGGTATTCTGTGAGGAAATCGAATGAACTCGCTTAAAAAATTCATGACGGCGGTTGAAAAGACCAACGTCTTTATCGGCAAATTAAATGTCGGGGTGACCCTGCTGGCCGTGGCCGTTATTACCTTTGAAGTGATCATGCGCTATGTTTTCGGGCTGCCGACCAACTGGGGCCATGAGACCATGACGCTGCTGTTCGGCATCCAGTACATGATGGCGGCCGGCTATGCCCATTATCATCGCGCCCACGTTCGGGTGGATGTATTTTATTCCACCCGTAAGGAACGCACCAAGGCCTTTCTGGATATGTTCACATCCATCTTCTACTTTATTTTCAACTTTGTACTGCTGTATACCTGCTGGACGTTTTACTGGAGCTCACAAACCATGCACGGAGGTGGGACCCTGTTTGGGTTCCAAGTCATCGGGGAACTGTCTCTGACGGACTGGGCCCCGCCCTTTTATCCGGTTAAATTTATGATGCCTTTCGGCGCCTTCATGCTGCTCCTGCAGGGCATTGTCTGGTTTATTCGGGATTTACACAAAGCGATCACCGGGAGGGAAATGACGCGATGAGCATTGAACTGATTACCATAACCATGTTTGGCTCCCTTTTCTTCCTGCTGGCATTGGGACTTCCGGTAGCCTTTGCCTGCGGTTCGGTGGGTATTCTTTTTACAGCTTTCCTACAGGGTCCGTCCGCCGTAAATCTCGTTTCCACCCGGATATTCGGCCTGATGGTGCAGTATCTGCTGGCGGCGATACCGCTCTTTATCTTCATGGCCTGTGTCCTTGAACGCTCCGGCATCATCGAGGAACTGTATGAACTGGTGTATCAGTGGTTCGGCTTTTTAAAAGGCGGCGTGGCTACGGCAACGATTCTGGCATGCACCATGCTGGCCGCCATGGTTGGGGTTATTGGCGCCAGTGAAGTAACCATGGGCGTTATCGCCCTGCCGCAGATGCTGAAACGCAACTATGATAAGTTTATTGCCTGCGGTTCCATCCTGGCGGGAGGAACGTTGGGCATCCTGATACCGCCCAGCGTCATGCTGATTGTTTACGGGCTGGTGGATAATTCGTCTATTGGTCAACTGTATGCCGGCGCGATCTTACCGGGGCTAATGCTCGCCGGACTGTTTATAACCTATGTCACCGTCCGCTGTTACATTAACCCAACTTTGGGGCCGCCTGTACCCAAAGAAGATCAGATTCCATTGAGAGCCAAACTCAGACTGATGGGCCGTATCGTCGCCCCCGCCATTCTGGTCTTCCTTGTTCTGGGCACTATTTTTACCGGTATCGCCGCGCCCACGGAGGCGGCCGGCGTGGGCGCCGCCGGCGCGATTCTGCTGACGGCCTTACAGCGCAAACTCACATGGAAGGGTGTCGTGGAAGCGGCCGAAGCCACTTTGAAATCGACCGCCATGGTGATGTGGACCATTTTCGGCGCCAACATTTTTGTGGGTCTCTATGTGATGGTCGGCGGCGGCCGGTTTGTTTCCGACCTGCTGCTAGGCTCCGGACTCGGCCCCTGGGGTATCATTATCGTCATGCAGATTATCCTGATTTTCCTTGGAGCCTTTATCGACTGGGTCGGGATCATCATGCTGTGCGTTCCCATCTTTGGACCCATCGTCCGACAACTGGGGTTTGATCCGATTTGGTTCGGTGTTCTGTTTGCGGTGAATCTTCAGGTTTCGTTCCTGTCGCCGCCATTCGGCTACGCTTTGTTTTATCTTAAAGGCGTGGCGCCGCCGGAAATTTCGACCACCGATATATGGAAATCATCGGCGCCATTTATCGGCCTCCAGATTATTGGGGTCGCCCTGGTCATGATGTTTCCGGAAATCATTCTCATCCTGCCGCGGTTGTTATACAGAGGTTAACATTAACCGCTGTCATGTGTAGGATACCGGCAGGCGCTCTTTACAGGAGCGCCTGCTTTTTTGAGACCATCGCAAAACGCCCCCTTTTGCCCAATTTCGGCGTCAGGCTCAAATTTTAATCCTCGAAATACACCGTGTATGGATGCCTGTCCCGACGATGTTTTTGTCGGGGTGGTTAAAATTATCGCCTTCCTTGAAATTGAACAAAATTGAGCATTTTTCAAGGGTCTCATTTTATGATTCACGCCACGAAATGAAAAAGAAAGAACCCGCTAAAAATAAAGATCTTATTTATGAACCCCCTGTTCTTTACCCGGGTCTTTTTTATCTCCTGCTGGCGGCATGGACCGTCGTCTGTGTCTTTCTGTTGGGTTCAAAGGCGCTCAAAACGGGTTGGTCGCTCGGTCAGCTCCTGATGATCGCTTTTGTTCTGGCTTATACTTGGTACTTCTCTCTGGGAATCTCATATAAAATCACGGTAGATCCGGACGGAACGATTGAACTGACCAGTTTTCGCAGAAAGATAACCGTCAACGCCGGAGACATCAGCATGGCGGAGGGACCCCGCTTTGCAATTATTCCCTTCGGTTTTATCCGATTCCGGCTGGATCGCGAAAAAGCATATCTCTTTACCCGCATTACCGATGAATCGCTGCAAAAAGTTTTAACAGTCATCCGAAAGAGCAACCCTGAAATGAAGTTCAAGGGATTGTAAACCCTGTTGTTGCAAAAGCCGAGGATGCCCCTCCGGGTAAAAAATAGAAACTAAAATTCTATAAAAATCATAAAAATCTGTTGATTAAAAGTCTTTATAAAAGTATATATAGTAATGAAATTTATTTCAAGAAACCAATTTTATAGGAGTAATAGTAATATGTCGTTTTTAGGATTAGATTCTTATAAATGGTTTGTCATTTCAATTGTCGCCGTTGTCATCGCCCTTAGCATATTTGGCCTTACACTGGATCGCATGTATGTCTTATGGCCCAATGTAATTTCTTATATTGTTTTTGCGCTGGTGGGGGCAACAATCGGTTTTGTCATTTATGGTCTCATCAAAGGGTTTGAAAATACGTTCCCCAATGATTAGATCCCGCTGGACTTTGCGCTTTGCAGCAATGCTGTTTTAGATGCGGTTATGTTTTCTACATGGACTTGACAGCAGCCCCCAGGGAACCAAATCCCGGCTTCTCAAAACCCATTATCCCGACAGTTTGATCCCTTCTCTGCCGCCGGATATAGATGCAAGGACCCGGATTGTTGAACGGGTCATTGAAGAGCCGACGATCGTCATCGGTTCTTCCCTGGGCGGGTTGACGGCCCTGATGTTCGCGTTGATGCATCCCGAGTTGATTGCCGCCCTGGTTCTGCTGGCGCCTGCCGTGGGCTGCCGCGATGAAAGTATTTTTACGAAAGAGCAGAAACTGATGCTTGAATCACTCTATGTGCCGGCGTCAATTCCAACCGTTATTATCGCAGGGATTAGGGATGAGGTCATCCCGATTGCCTCGATTCGCGCTTTGGTTCAACGCTCGCCGGCCCCCCAGCGGATTCAGCTGCATGAAGTTGACGACGATCACAATTTACATCGGTCCCTGGACTTGATGCTTGATGCAATTGAGCGGATTTGAACGCAACTTTTAACATCAGGTGTAAATTATCCATAAATGGAGGCAGCATGCGTAAAATTCTTATTTCCGCAGGTGAAATCACCGCAACGGCCGTGCTGAAGGAAAATCCCACCGCCGATGCCGTTTGGAAGGCGTTACCCCTGGAATCCCGTGCTAACACCTGGGGTGATGAAATCTACTTTGGCATCCCGGTTGAGATAAAAGAAGCGGATGGTGCCAGTGATGTCGTCAACAAGGGAGAGTTGGCCTACTGGCCCCCCGGGAAGGCGTTTTGTATTTTTTTCGGTCGAACCCCCGCCAGCCGCGCCGATGAGATCCGCGCCGCCAGCGCGGTCAATGTGTTTGGATCAGTGGAGGGAGACGCGACCATTTTCAAAAAAGTGCCCCATGACGCGATGGTAAAGGTAAGCAAAGCGGAAGGCTGAGAAAAGATCAGGTGTTGTGATGCTCCCGCAGAGACGCTGAGACGCAGGGGATATCATTCTTCCAGGCCGTTGCCACATCGGGCAGTACCCGGCCTTCATCAGGGCTTCGCCGAAGTTAAGCAGAAAGCCATGCGTGCTCCCGTCAGTTGCAGGTATCGACATTTTCGACCATTCACTGCGCCTCTGCGTCTCTGCGGGAGACTATTCATCCATTCCAACGCTTAATCCGGCAACAGATCATAGAAGTAGCGCATGGCATCGGAACGGGTAATAATGCCGATGATGCGCCCGTTTTCCAACACCGGAAGCCGGCCGATATCGTGTTTTACCATCAGGCGGATCGCCTCCATCGGGTTATTGGCAGGTTCCGTCGTAATAATTTTTTTACTCATAAATGCCTTAACCGGTGCGGTCAACTGATCATCTTTTCTTATTTTCCGAAAATCACGCCGGGAAATAATTCCCGCCAGTCTGCCCGCATCCACAACCGGTACGCCCGTACAACCCTTTTCACGCAAAATCAATGCCACCTCCCGCATACTGGTTTCCGATGAGACCGACAGTACCGGAAAAGACATTAAATCGCTTATTTTGATAGCCGTTTGCTGGTGCCCCTGGATCGAATCCTTTATTATTCGCGCAACAGCGTCGGGCTCAATGGATTTCAACATGGCCGATCCGGCGCCGGGATGTCCGCCGCCGCCCAGCTCCCTCATGATCCCGCCCATATCCAAAAGTTCGATATTGCTTCGGCCGATCACGATGCTTCGATGCCGATCCTTGTCGGAAAAGATGCCGAAAGCAGCATCCACATTAACGATTTCACGATACATGTTGACAACGACCGACAGGCGGCCGACATGGCCTTCAATCTCCAGTTTATTGATGCTGATGGTAAAACCGTTTACCTTGATGCGCTCTGCTGTTTGCAGCATTTGGAACAAGATATTTTTCTGTTTCTGGCCATACACGGGCCTCAGCAGCGATCCCAGCACATGCAGATCCGCACCGGTTTCCAGCAGGTAAGCAGCCGCATAGGCATCTTCCGCTGTTACGGACGGAAAGGACAGGTTGCCGGTATCTTCATACAGTCCTGCCAGGAAAAGAGTGGCCTGCATCGGCGTCAACTGCATTTTTTCCTTTTTTATATTTCGCAGCATCAGCGTGATGTTAGCGCCAACCGCTTCGCGGCACTCCCAACTTGCCTGGATATCCCCCTCACCGGCATGATGATCCCACAGTATAATTTCAAGATCATCATCTTGACGGAGCTTCTGAAAACCGTCCAGACGTCCCCAACTGTTGGTGTCGACAATGACCAGGCTGTCCACTGCATCCATATTACACTCAGCGATGCTGTGGATACTGAACAAATCTTTATGGATCGAGAGAAAAGCCTTGATATTCGGATTGATGATTTTAGGCAGTACGGCCACAGCTCCCGGATAAAGAAGGGTTGCAGCCACAAGTGAAGCCAACCCGTCAAAGTCGGTGTTTTTGTGGGTTGTGACAATTCTCATGATAACGATCGAATTGAAATCCGGCTGCCCGGATGTATCAAAGCGCTTGCGGAAAGACCGGATAAAGGGAAATATTTTTAAAGCTTATGTGGAAAACATTCCGACCAGAGTTATGCCATAAATTTACAAAAATTTATGTTAAAGCGCAAGGGCAAATTAATTCTTTGACGTAAATGACGCGTAAATACAAAACTTTGTTAAAATAACAATGCGCGGTGATTTTTCTTGACTTTTCGCCGCGGCAATTTTAATAGTTATAATATAGCTAAAATATATCAGCACCCTGCCCGATTTTCTATACCGGCACACTTTGTAATGTTAAGGATCCATCCGCCGCTTAGAAATAAATCCTGCCCCTGACAAGAAATATGCAAAACAGGGGCTTTTTAAAACTTGCTGCGAAAACTCGTCTCAGCAAGAAGCCATATACGTTGCCCCCCATCAGGGTCAACCCAAACCATTTCCATGGTAATCTTGTTTACAGGTCAAAAAGAAAGGAGACTTGAGATAATGAAACGTTTAAGCTTGGTTTTAGTCTGTATCCTTGTCGTCGGTGGTATTGTTTTTGGCAGCCAAACCCCTGCATTATCCCAGGATGCCGCAACTTTTTATAAAGGTAAAACGGTTACATTCATTGTCCCATACAGTGCCGGTGGCGGTTATGATTTTTACGCACGCTTCATGGCCCCGCATCTTGAAAAATATACGGGCTGCACCATCGTCATAAAAAATAAACCGGGCGGCGGCGGCGTGGTCGGCGCCAATTTGGTTTATCGCGCAAAACCGGACGGCCGCACCATCGGCATCCTGAACATGACCGGCTCCATTCCGGCACAAATCGCCGGCGCCAAAGGAATTGATTTTGACCTCATGAAGTTCAATTGGATGGCGCGTCTCAACGATGAACCCCAGGTCTTTGTGGTGGGCACCAAATCGCAATACACCAGTTGGAATGATATTCTGCAATCCAAGGAAACCATCAAATTAGCCTCCACCGGCACGGTCGGTTCAACCTACCTGGACCTTCTGGTACTGAAGCTGGTATACGATATTAAACACTTCGACATTGTCACCGGCTTCAGCGGCACTTCGGATGCCGACCTGTCGGTTATCCGGGGAGAGCTGGTCGGGACGGCATCTTCGGTCAGCAGTAAAATCAAAAAAATTGAAGCCGGCGACTTTAAACCGTTGCTGGTAATCGCCGATGAGAAAGTAAAAGGCCTTGAAAACGTCCCGCTGATATATGATTTTCCCATGTCCACTGAAGGCAAAAAAATTGCCGACACTTATATCGGCATCATGAACGTTTCCCGCGCCATGATGATGACACCGGGGGCCCCGGCCGACCGGGTTGCCTTTATGCGCGAAGCGTTTAAAAAAACCCTCACAGACCCCGACCTTGTCCAAAAAGCTGAAAAAATGGACCGCCCGGTCTCCTGGTTGTCTGGAGAAAAAGTCCTCCAATTCATCGAGCGTAGTTTTACGGAAGCGCCTCCCCTGTTTGTAAATGAGTTGAAACAGACCATGAAATAATCAAAGAAGAGAGGATTTTTTATGATAGAAGCTTTGTGGGACGGTCTGGTACTGGTATTTTCCTGGCCTGCCATCGGCTATATGAGTATAGGTGTGCTCTTCGGCCTGTTCATGGGGTTCACTCCGGGGATCGGCGGACCGGTTACCCTGGCGCTGGTTCTTCCGTTTTCTTTCAGCCTGGATGAGGTCAGCGCCGTCGCATTCCTGTTGGGCACCCACTCGGTTGTGGTCACCGGCGGTTCGGTTTCGGCCATCCTCTTCGGAGTCCCCGGCGCCGGCCCCAATGCCGCCACCCTCATCGATGGGTTTCCCCTTGCCCAAAAAGGCGAGGCCGGACGCGCCATCGGCGCGGCCCTGGCCGCCTCCGCCCTAGGGGGCGTGTTCGGGACGGTGGTGCTGGCCTGTATAATCCCGGTGTTGCGACCGGTCGTGCTCGTTTTCGGTCCGCCTGAATTTTTCATGCTGGCAATCCTGGGGGTGGTCTTTCTGGCAACTTTAAGCGGCGATGAACCCCTGAAGGGGGTCATCGCCGGGTTGCTGGGCCTGATGATCTCTTTAATCGGAGAAGAACTCATTGTCGGCACCAAACGCTACACCTTTGATCTCATCTATCTGTGGGATGGAATCAAGCTGGTTCCCTCGGTCATCGGGCTGTTTGCCATCGCTGAAATGGTGGATCTGCTGGTAAAGGGCGGTTCCATTGCCAAACCTGAAAAACAAGCCACGTTAACCGGCCCCTGGACCGGCGTTATGGATGTTTTCAGACACTGGGGCCTGTTTGTACGCTCCTGCATCCTGGGTGTCATCATCGGCATTATCCCCGGTCTGGGTGGGGACGTGGCCTGCTTTCTGGCCTACGGGCAGGCCGCACAAACCGCAAAAAAAGGGGAAGTTGAATACGGCAAAGGCAATATCGGCGGCGTCATCGCACCGGAGGCCGCCAACAACGCCAAGGAGGGCGGCGCGCTGGTTCCCACCATTGCCTTCGGTATTCCCGGCAGCGGTTCCATGGCCATTCTGCTGGGTGCGCTCCTGATCGTCGGGATTACGCCCGGCGCGGCGCTGCTGGATGAAAAGCTGGATCTTACCTTTGCCATGGTGTGGACCCTTGCCATTGCCAATGTCGGCGGGGCCGCCATCATGATGCTGCTGGCCAAGCGTCTGGCAAAAATCACCTTTCTGGAAGGATCCGTGCTGGCGCCGATCATTATTTCGGTTTGCTTTATCGGCGCCTATATGACCACCAACAGCATGGGTGATATTGTTGTTGCCATTGTTCTGGGGATCATCGGTTTCGAGATGAAACGATTGAACTTTTCCCGGGCCGCTCTTTTGCTGGGCCTGGTTCTGGGCCGGATTGTCGAGCAAAACCTGTTTTTATCCATCCGGATTTTCGGCGGTGATTTTATTTACCGTCCGATTGCAATGGTTTTGGTCGTTTTGTCTGTCATCGTGATCGGTTGGTCATTTTTAAAACCGGTTCTGCGGCGCCGGAGTGAAAATCTCGCCGGATGAACATCAACAGGAAGTGGAGTTTCCGATGAAAAAAGCTGAAGAAATTGGCTTTGCGACATTACTGGTAATCATCTTCGCCATGTTTGTTATCCTGGGCTGGGGGTATGCCAAACGGCCGAGAATCGTTCCATTAACCCTCTCCATCCCGGGTTTGGCCTTTTCGGTTATTCATCTTGCCAATTCAATCGTAAAGTCTAAACGTGCAGGCAAAAAGCAGGATGCAGACCCTGAAGCCTCCGCTAAAAAGCCGCTTAAACACCAGAAGGCGCCGCTGCCGGGTGAAGGCCGCAAAATCCTTGAAGTCTGGGCATGGATCATTGTCCTGGCCTTGGGAATCAATTTTTTGGGCTTTATGATAGCGATACCGATTTTTCTTTTGGCGTTTCTCAGGTTTTTTGCCAAACGTTCCTGGAAAATCAGTACGATTATTGCCGCTTCATTTGTCCTGGCAGTTTACCTGGTGTTTTACGTTGGCCTCAGAACAACGCTTTAAGACGAACCGGTTGACTCTTCCGGTTCGGGTGTTTATGACACTGTTAAGCTCGAAATAGGAAATGATGCATCTTTTGGGATTTTAGGCGTGAGCCTTTTATAAAATACGAACGGACCAATTCCACAAACCTATTCAAAAGTTATAAAGCCCTATTTTATGGAGATATTCTGATGGTTTTAATGCTGTCCAATTCCGATGTAGATCAGGTCCTGACCATGAAGGATACCATCGACGCACTGGATGTTGTCTACGGTGAACTGGGCCGGGGTGAGTCGGTGACGTTTCCGCGTCAGGACCTGCATGTGCCCCTTGCCAATGAACAAAATGATCTGGCGGCCCACTATCTCAAAACAATGGGGGGCGCCTCCCCTGCTTTTAAGGTGGCGGCGCTTCGCTTCAGCTCGGACGTGTGCACCTGGCCGCTTTTCGGCAACCTGCGGCGGCGGGTAAAGCTGCCGGTTCAAAACGGCAAGTGGCTGGGGTTGATTTTACTTTTCAGCTCCATTACCGGAGAGCTCCTGGCGATCATACAGGACGGTTATCTGTCGCGCATGCGGGTCGGCGGCACCAATGGGCTTGCCGCCAGGCACCTTGCCAGAAAAGACGCTGCCCGGGTCGGTATTTTCGGTTCCGGTTGGCAGGCGGTTACCCAGCTGACAGCCCTGGCTGAAGTCAGAGATATTCAGCATATCAAGGTGTTCAGCCCGACCCGCGAAAACCGTGCACGGTTTTCAAAGGAAATGGAAACCCTCCTTGAAATACCGGTGCAGTCGGCTGATAGCCCGAATGATGCCGCCGAAGACGTCGATATCATCGTTACCGCCACCAACTCCCGGCAGCCCTTTCTCCCCGCACGGCTTTTGTCCGAAGGCGTCCACCTGAGCTGCCTGCAGCGGTCGGAGATCGAAATGGAAGCCTACCGGCGCTGCGATGTCCTATTCATCAATCTGAACAGCCCGGAGCATAACTATACCTCCACCCTGTTTTCAAAGCGGGAACAGGAACTCAATATGGAGGTGCGCGATCATCCCTGGACATACGACAAGTTCGACTGGGGCTCCTACCCAACCCTCGGTCAGCTGGTAAACGGCATAGTCCCCGGTCGCACCGACGATAAACAGATTACCGCGTTTATCAACAATATCGGGGTGGCCGCCCAGTTTGCCGCAGTGGGGGCAAAGGTCTTCGAACTGGCTTCCGCCCAGGACCTCGGGCAGAAATTAGACAGCGAAATGTTCCTGGAAGATGTTCATCCATAACATTCATAAAAGTTTATAACCTTTTGTTATTATATCTAACATATAACACTTAAATATTTTTTATTTGCTATAATTGCATTCACTTTTTGAAAATCTCAAATGACAAATAATAAATATCAAATAATTTCCAATGTCCAAATTCCGAAAATCCAAACAATGGTTCGTTCCGAAACATTTTGTTTATTGAATATTGAAATTTGAGATTTATTTGTGATTTGGTGCTTGAAATTTGTTTTTTTAAATCCGTTTATCCCTATAACACGACTTCGAAAACCAGGTTTTCTAAAAAAGTACTAAAATATGAATGAGTTAAAATCCCAAGTCGCACGCTGCTGTCGCCTGCTGGAGGCAAATCACCTGATCGATTTCAGCGGTCATGTCAGTTGCCGTGTCAATGAAGATTTATTTCTGATTAATTCTCACGGAAAAAGCCGGCTGGAAGTTGGGCCCGACGATATCGTAGAAGCAAATATGGACGCCACTGCAGTCCAGGCGGGTGTCCGGCTGCCGTCCGAAACCCACATACATTCATCCATTTATCAGGCCAGAAAAGACATCCATGCCGTCGCTCACCTGCACTCCCCGGCGGTGATCAGCCTCAGCATTGCCCGGCAGCCGATTTTCCCGGCCATTTTTCAAGGCACCCTGTTCGCCGACGGCATCCCCATCTACGAAGATGCCCGGCATGTCAACACCGCCTCCCGTGGTGACAGCCTGGCAATGGCGCTGGGAAAGGCCAAGGTGGTAATCATCCGCGGGCATGGATCTGTGGTCGTTGCCGAAAGTGTGAAGGCGCTCTTCTTTTTGAGTATTTATTTCGAAAAAAACGCCCAGCGACTCCTGGAAGCATATCATGCCGGGGATCCGGAACCCCTTTCAGACGAAGAACAGGAAGAAGGTCAGGCTGCCCTGCTAAAAGGAAGCATCATCAACAAGGTTTGGGATTATTATTTAAGCAAATTGCCTTGACTGATCCTTTCCCAACGCAATTTGTTCATCACAAGGGATACAATCCGGTCCTGATGTTGCAACGTGTTTTAAAAGGGTTTTACTTTTTTTCTTCAATTAGGATGATCCGTTATGCCCGATCCGCTATTTCCCGCCGGCAATATTCTCACAATTGATTTAACCAGAAGGAAATTTCAAATCCACCCTATCCCGGAAAACGTTTTAACGGATTACCTGGGGGGCCGGGGCCTTGGCGCTTACCTGTTGTATCAACATACTGCGGCCGGAGTGGATCCGCTGTCTCCGGAAAATCCATTAATTTTCACTGTGGGGATTTCACAAGGGCTGCCGACGCCCTTTAGCCCGAAAGTCGTGCTCACCACCAAATCTCCGCTTACCCATCTTTATCTTTACTCGGTCAGCAGCGGCAAATTGGGACACACCATTCGCAAGGCCGGGTATATGGCCATCATGATAAAGGGACAATCGCAGGATCCCGTTTATCTCAATATTGTTGATGATCAGGTTGAATTCATAAGTGCAATGCACCTCTGGGGAGAAAAAACACTCGCATCTCAGAATATCATGCTGAAGGAAAGCGGAAACCGCACAGCCGCTACCGCCGCCATCGGCCCGGGGGGTGAAAAACTTATTAAATATGCGTCCGTCATGAATGACGGTAAAACCTATCGGGCCTTTGGCCGCGGCGGGGCCGGATGTGTCATGGGCGCCAAGAAATTGAAAGGGATCATTATTTCCGGAAGCCGGAAAATCCCACCGATCGATTCTGTAAAATTTAAAACGCTTCTACAAAAAGCCAGAAAGGGCCTGGACGACAATCGGGAATGGGCCCAACGCCGCCATTCCTTTGGTACCGGCGAGGATATGCCCTGGATGAATCGGAACGGCATGCTACCCACCCGGAACTGGCAAAGCGGATCATTTGAAGAAAAAAAACTGGCCGATATCGCCCCGACCCTTAACAAGGATAAATGGCCGCGAAAAAATATCGCCTGCGGGCCTTTTTGCCCCAATCCTTGCTCGCATTTTATCCGGATCAATGATGGCCCCTATAAAGGCGCCCAGGCCGACGGTCCCGAATATGAAACCATGTATGCATTCGGATCCAACTGCGGCATCGATAAATTCGACGCGATTGTTGCCGCCGGTCAGATATGCGATGAAAACGGTGTCGACACCATCTCCGCAGGCCTTACCATCAGCTTCCTGATGGAATGCTTTGAAAAGGGCCTCGTCAACACCACTCACACAGACGGCATTTCCCTTGACTTTGGTGATGATGATGCTGCAATTCGAACTTTAGAAAAGATTGTCATGCGTGACGGCGCCGGATACATGTGGGGAGAAGGCACCAGACGCCTTGCGGAACAGATTGCCGGGTCAGCCGCATTTGCCATGCATTGCAAGGGGCTTGAAATGGGCGGCTATGAACCCAGGGGCTTTTACGGCCAGGCACTGGCGTTTGCCATTAATCCGAAAGGAGGCGACCACCATGCCTTTGGCCTGCCGGCCCGTTCGGAAGCTGCTGCCGGCACCCATAAAAACATAACGGGCAAAGGAGTGGAGATCAAAAAAGCAGCCATCGATCGCATTATCGGAGATTCGCTGGTGCTCTGCTGCTTTCCGCGTAAAATTACCGTACCCTTATATCCCGACCTGATCCACGCCCTGACAGGCGTCGACATCGACAACCAGGAATTAAGCCGGATCGGTTGGCGAATTCTGACAGTGGAGCGTCTTTTCAACACGCGTGAAGGGTTAAGGCGAAAAGATGACACACTTCCGGAGCGACTGCTGAAAGAACCCCTGCCGGAAGGACCCAACAAGGGAAGCATGGTTCCAATGGAAAAGCTCAAAGATGACGCTTATGCTGCTTTGGGGTGGGAGATGGATACCGGCATTCCCCAAAAAAGGTTGATGGACAAATTAAACATCGATATCTGACCAGTGGAAGGAATTATAAAATGCAAAAAACCGGTGCTGAAATCTTATTGGCATCTCTGAAAAATGAAGGTGTCAAATATATTTTTGGAAATCCGGGAACTACCGAGGTGGCCATTTTAGACGCGCTGGTGGAAACGCCCGAGATCGAATATATACTGACGCTGCATGAAAGTGTCGCAGTCGCCATGGCAGACGGTTACGCCCGCGCAGGCGGCGGCGTTGGATTTGTCAATGTCCACACCGCCCTGGGACTTTCCAACGCCATCGGCGGGCTTTGCGGCGCCCATATCGACGGCATTCCCATGGTCCTGACCATTGCGAATAAGGACAGTCGCATTCTCGGCCGGGGGGTTTTTTCCGAAGTTGATGACATATGCGCCATGACGCGACAATTTACGAAATGGAGCTGGCAGGTGTTAAGGCCGGAAAACATTGCCGATGACATTACCCGGGCATTTAAAATAACCACCACGCCTCCCACGGGTCCGGTTTTTTTATCCATACCCGAGGATTTTCTGGCTTTGAAAATGAATGCTAAAATCCCCCCTTCCCAGCGGTTTGACTCTCAACCCCGGCTGTGTCCCAACCCTGAAGACATTAAAAAGGCGATCAAGCTGCTCCTTGCCGCCAAAAAACCGGTCATGATCGCGGGAAATGAAATTGCACAAACCGATGCGTTGCCCCAGGCTGTTGAATTGGCCGAATTACTGGGAATCCCTGTCCTGGCGGAAGGACGCCAGTCTATGGCCTACTTGAACTTTCCCCTCGACCATCCCCTTTACCGGGGAGGTTTTGAGGCCCAATCCGCAACCATCAAAACTGCTGACCTCATCCTCGGCGTGGGGTGTGAAATTTTTGTTCAAACAGCCTACTCAGAAAACGATGCGGTCTTACAGAAAATCAAAACTGTTCATATGCATTCAAATCCGGCTGTCATCGGAAAACTCTACCCTGTGGAAGCCCCTATCCTTTCCGACGCAAAGGAGGGTCTTGCAATCCTGATCAGTCAAATAAAGGCTTCGGCGTCAGCTCAAAGGATCGCTGTTTTCCGAGAACGTTTCAATCAGATGAAGACGGACTGGGCAAAAAGGGAAGCCATCCGGGTAAAGGAAGTTGAATCCATCTGGGGCAAAACCCCCATCCGGGTAGCACAGCTTGTGCGGGAGATCCAGGACGCAGCAGATCCGGATGCCATTATCGTCGACGACACCATCCGCTCCTCACGCCCCCTCTTAAAACACTATCAATTTAAACACCCGGGCACATACTTTCGGTCCCCCGCAGGCTATCTGGGCTGGGGACTGCCGGCGGCCCTGGGAGTCAAGCTGGCCCTCCCCCGCCGGCAGGTCATCGCCTTTGTGGGCGACGGCGGCTTTATCATGACCAACCCGGCGTTGTGGACCGCAGCCCGGTATAAGATTCCTGTTATCACAATCGTGTGCAACAACCGACAGTATAAGGCGGTAAAAGACGGCGCCATTCGTTTTAAAGGAAAAGCCCTGGAGAAAAACCTTTTTATCGGATCGAACATTGATAACCCCGTTCCCGACCTGGCCCAAATGGCAGAATCATTCGGGGTTGCCGGTTATACCGTGAAAAAGCCCTCCCAGATTAAAACGGCTTTGAAAAAGGCGCTGAATTCCGGAAAACCATCGGTTCTGGATGTCTGGATCGAGCAATGAAACCATTCAAGGTGATCGGCATCGGCTGCAGTCCCCGCATGGAAAGCAATTCGGACATTCTTGTTCGTGCGGTTCTGGCCGCGGCCGTCGATAACGGGGCCGCCACCGAATTTGTCAAAATCGCGGATCACGACATTTCGCCCTGCGATGCCTGCTGGCGCTGTGCGGAAACGGGTGAATGCCACATCCATGACGACATGCAATCCATCTATGCCGGACTGCTGCAAGCCGACGGCATCGTCATCGGCAGCCCCGTGCACATGGGGCACAGCATCAGCGGCAATGCCCAGGTATTTCTGGATCGCACCTTTAGCCTGTGGCATCACAAGCGGCTGAAAAACAAAGTGGGGGGAAGCGTCGCCGTCGCCAACCGCCGCGGCGGCATCAGCGCGGTCCGCATCATCAACGACGTGTTTCTCGACCAGCAGATTCTTGTGGCCGGGTATGTCACCGGTTACGCCCGGGCCCCCGGGGATATCCATAAAGATGCCCGCGCCTTCAAAGAAGCAGGGGATTTAGGAAAGCGGATGCACGAGGTAATGGTTTCTATACGAAAATAATGACCACTTCCGGTAATCCTTCATTTTTCACGTTTGGAAAAGGGTGTTGGGGGGATTTTATTTTAAAAATACTACTTGATATTTCTTAAGGAAAAACAGTGATGTCCAAACCAAAACTAACCCTGGCCCTGTCACACTATGACCGTCATATCCCCTTTTTTGACGGGTCCGTTCAGCTTAAAGATTTTGATTTAGCGGTGTTGCAGGTGGGTCAGTCGGTACCCTTAAAAGACGGCGCCGATCGCCATGGGCGCATGCTTCGGAAAGGTGAATTCGATGCCCTTATCATGCCCCACCCGCCCAAAGAAGTCTCGGGTGGCAGCGATCAAATCAAACGATTATTCCCGAACCCGAAACGGGAAGAGCTGAAATATTTTCAAAAAAACGGGTTTTACCCCATCATGCACATTCTTGCGTTCAAGGATGAAATTTTGGAAAAATACCCGGAAGCCGCAATGGACATGATGGAGGCTTTTGAATCCGCCAAACGAATTTGCAGGGAATATTATGCCGACCCCAACTGGTCGCTTATGGCCTGGGGCCGGCATCTGTTCGAAGAAGAACGCCGCCTGCTGGGTACCGATCCCTGGCCCAACGGCTTTAAAAAGAACCGGGCCAACCTGACGCGCTTTATCGACTACGCCGGTGATCAGGGACTTTTGGAGCGGGCGCTGTCCCCCGAAGAGCTGTTTTTTGAGCCAACGCTGAATACATAAACCTTACGTTTAGCAGCCATTACAAATACATGAAACGATTGGAAGGAAAAAAATGCCCATTCCTGCATCGCGCTTGCGAACGATTCTGAAGAAAGGAAAATTCATATACATGCCTGCTGTCATCGATCCCATGGGCGGGCGGATTGCGGAACAAATCGGTTTCAAAGCCGTCTATACCGGCGGGTATGCCACCGGCAGCTCGTTGACCGTGACCGAACCCTTGCTCACCATGACCGAGCAGGTCGAATTTGCCAAGCGCATCGCCAATGCTTGCACGATTCCTCTGGTCTGCGACGCGGGAGCCGGCTTCGGCGAGCCCCTTCACGCCATGCGGACGGTCAAGGAGTTTATCGCTGCAGGCGTCGCCGGAATCCATATCGAGGATCAGCTTTACCCCAAACGCGCGCATTATCACAAATATGTGGCCCATACGGTTTCGGTCAAAGAATTCGTCGATAAAATTAAACTGGCCTGCCGCGCCCGCGACGCCATCGACAAAAATTTTATCATTATCGCCCGTTCCGATACCTGCCGGTTCGAAGGTCTGGGCAAAGCGATCAAGCGCATCAACAAGGCGGCTGCCGTCGGCGCAGACCTGGGCCTAGTTTTTCCGCGTAATCACAAGGAGGCGGTAGCCGCCCCCAAAAAATCCAAACTCCCACTGATCTGGGTCCAGAGTCGCGGCAACCGCGACGGCCGACCGCTGTACAACCTGAAGCAGCTCCAGGCGATGGGTTACATGGGCTGCATCGATGCCCAGATCCATATCGGCATTTCCTGCTATTATCTGAAACAGGCATTGACGGAAATCAAACGTACCGGGGATTACAGCGGGCTGACGCCGGACGAATGGATTCAAACGCGTCAAGAAATCGAAGATCTGTGCGGCCTGGAAGCGCATTATGCCGTGGAGGAAGATACGGTTGAAAAGAAAAAGTGGGGAAAAAAATAACAATTATAGCGGTTGTCAAAAAAAACATTCCGTTATCCCAATGTTTTTTTCTACAACCGCTTATATCGCAAATCATTGTTTCGGAATTTTATTATTGAAAGCGGTATACAGGTCCTATTTCTTTAACGCTTCCTCCATTTCCGGAATGGCAAACCCCAGCCCGAGCTGTTCCAGAAACTCCGGAGACGGCGTGCCGTCATCCTGCAGACCGTAGGAATGATAAAGCCCTTTTCGCTTCTCAAAAAACTCTTTCTTGTCGAGCTTTTTGGGTTCATTGTATTTATTGTAGATGGTCTCCTGGAAAAACCGTTCCGGCATGATATCGTCCCGCTCCGGGATATAATGGCCTTCGCGAATGGAATAACACCTTTCCATGGTGGCCCCCCGCAGCTCCAGCAGCCGCCAGTCCTCCTGGCTCAGCTGCCAGTCGCAGGTGGCATGGAGTCCTTGGATGGCCCAGTCGGCAATACTCCCGTAAATATCCTTGATGGTCTTGCGCCAGAAGGAACAGCCGGTCAAAGAATCAAACATGACCCGTTCCGGCGCCCCCCTGGAACCGTGGATCTCACCCACGGCCGTTCCGGCCAGATCCAGTGCGTCCTTCATGCTGCCCCGGGGTTCATAGGACGTAATTGCAACACCTTTGCCGGTAATGGCGTATTTTTCAGTTCCCTTCCCGATCTTGGCCGGTGCAAATTTAAGGCCGTCGGCCAGGGCATCGCCGATACCCTCGCGATGGGCAATCTTCTTTAACAGCGCACAGATGGCTTCCACATTTCCCCAGGTCAGGTCAATCCCGCCCAGATCTTCTTTGGTGACCAGCCCTTTTTCATAGCATTCCATCATCCAGGCAACGACGCCGGAGACATCCTCGCCGTCCAATCCCAGGTAATCCACATAGGAGCACAGATACCCCTGGAGTTCATAGCCGGGGATCATGACATTGGCGCTCCACCCGCCGGCATTGTCATGACGCAGCTCGCCGGCAAATGGTCCCAGGGGCGGCCCCATCATAAAATACGGCACTTTACAGGCCACCGGACAACCGTGACAGGCATCCCCCCAGATCTTGTAGCGCTGCTCCAGCAGAACGGGATTAAAGTTGTCGCACATTTCATCCCAGCCCTTCTGCTTATTCTTAATACCTTCGATCGTTTTATAATAGCGGCCGGACATGGACTGGGTGTGCCCCCAACGCCGATTCTGAATCCGATACAACCGGCCGGCGTGGAGCCATTTTTTCAAGATCTCAAGAACGTTCTCCGGGTGAGCATACCCCGGCGCCCGGGTCCCTTTTACGGCGACGGCTTTCAGCTTCTTGGATCCCATCACGGTCCCCATCCCCAGCCGGGCGGCATGGTGATAAAAATCGTGACAGATATCCGCATTTCGCACCATATTCTCACCGGCCGGACCGATGGCCGCAATCCGGATGTTCTGGTCGTCGATTTCTTCTTTCAGTTCTTCCGTAAGCTGGTACTGGGTTTCAAGGCCGGATTTTCCTGACAGATGGGATGCGTCCCGAATTTCGACATGGTCGTCTTTCACATACAGATATACCGGTTTGGAAGCTTTACCGGTAAAAAGGACACCGGCATTGTAACCGGCATAGATGAGTTCCAGACCGAAATGGCCATTCATATTGGACTGGCCCCTCAAATGCGTCAACGGCGACTTGGCGCTGACATTGGTAACCGACCCCAATAATCCCGTCATGGGTCCGATTCCGAAATAAAGGACATTCTCCGTGCTCAGGGGGTCCGCCTTGGGTGGAATCCGGTCCCACAAAAGTTTGGCGCCCAGTGAGCGCCCGCCCACAAACCGGCGCATCTCTTCGGTGACATCCACCGTTCGCGTTTTTTCATTGGTCAAATCCACTTCCAGCAGTTTAAATTTCTTTTCTCCCATTTTATTTGCCTCCCCAGATTTCTTCAGGCATTCGAATGACACGGTCCTTTGGCAGCGGATAGAGCCGATTGGCCAGGCTGGCCGCTTTCACATCCGGATGAATCCGTTCCAGATGGTGCGGAATTTTGGGTGAAACAAACTCCAGCGCCTGGGTGGGACAAATCTCGACGCACTGCGGCCGCCGCCGGCCGTCTTTTTCACACAGGTCGCATACCATGGACACATCCTGTTCCGGCGGATAAAACCGCGGCACATCGGCCGGGCAGGCATCCCGACACTGGCTGCAGCCGGATCCCAGGCAGCGGTCTTCATCGACGACCATATGGAAGCGCTCGGGGTCATAATGAATGACCGGCGGGTCCTCGGGACAGGCCTTCTGACATTCCCTTTCTTTTTCAGGACACTGGGAACAGACATTCTGGACGGATTTAGGCAGCGGCAGCAGATAGCGGTAAATCCTGATCCGGGAGAGTTCCCGGTTGACGACACCATGGTGAAACATGGAGCAGGCCACTTCACAGGCGCCGCACCCCACGCAAAGATCCCAGCGTGCGGAAATATAAGCGACTCCCTGGGGGGATGGTATTTTTTCAATCCCCCACCCGTTCTTCTCCCCTATTACCTGTTGCTTTTGCTCATTGCTCATAACGCACTCTCCCTGTCTTGTAGCGATAGGTTTATTTAGATTCTTCCCCAATTAATCCACGCTCCGCAGCAGCCAGCCTCGGTAGACGTATTGGGAGAAAGGGATTCAGGGTTCAGGGGTTCAAGGTTTTTTTAATGATTCGAGGCTTTCTGCATTCTTTCAACCTCCCCGATATCTCTCTGAAGTCCTGACATGCCTTCATTATTGCAGACAAGCCGACCCCTGTCTCAGTTTCTTTCTTTTTTCCAGCTTCCCGGCCTTCCAGCTTAACGGCGTATTTTCATTTCACCGGAACCCTTGAATCCTATATGATCACCCGCTCTTTTGGAGGTGATCCAATCAGTACCGATCCTTGACGCGAAGCTTTACGGACGGCTCCAGACTGTCCCATGATTTATCGACAATAACGTCTAAGACTGAGGGTTTGCCTGATGACAATGCCCTTTCCATGGCCGGTATGATTTCCTGCGGTTTTTCAACCCGCTCGCCGTGTGCGCCAAAGGCCTGGGCAACCTTGGCCAGGTCCGGAATATAAAGCTCACTGCCGGCAAAGCGTTTGTCAAAATGCTCAATCTGCTTGCGGCGCACGTTGCCGTAGACGTCGTTGTGTTCAACCACCACCACGATGGGGATCTTATGGTCCACCGCAGTCGCCAGTTCATTGAGGGTCATCATGAAGGCGCCGTCCCCGATAAAAGATACCACCTGCCGCTGCGGAAACGCAAAATGGGCACCCATGGCCATGCACCAGCCGCTGCCCATACAGCTCAAATCTCCAGGCTCCAGCAATGGCGTATAGCTCTTAAAGCCGTAGTAAAACCAGCCGTGGGTGGAACCGGACTCGGCTGAAACAATGGCATTTTTGTCGATAACCTTGCCGAGATCCCGCATCAGGCGCAGCCGGTTAATGGGCATTGCGTCGGATTCAGCCCCTTCGGACAACAGCCGCTGCTCAAATGCTTCTTTGGCAGCCAGGAGTTTACTTAAACGGTCTTCTTTTTGTGAAGACGCTTTGGGGTCGATCTTTTTTATCATTTCCTGCAAGACGGCTTTTAAATCGCCCACGATGCCCAGTGCAATGGGAAAGTTTCTGCCCATCTCCAAAGGATCGATATCGATCTGGATAATTTTGGCCCCTTCCGGTATGACGCGGTGGGTATAGCTGGCTGTCGTCACCTGGTTAAATGTGCAACCCAGTCCCAGAACGACGTCTGCATCCTGCATCACATCCATCGCAACCGGGTTTCCGGTCATCCCCACCACACCCACCGACCAGGGATGGTCTTCGGTCACAAACCCCTTATGACTGGCTGTAATGGGAATTCCTAAAACTTCGGCCAGCTTCAATATTTCCTTTTCAGCCCTGGACCAGCGCGCGCCGCCGCCCACCAGCATTACGGCGGATTTTGCCGCCAGCAGCATATCACAGGCCTGATCAATGGCTTTGGGATCGCCCAAAACAACTGCTTCCGATCGGTAGCTTTCCTTCGGCCACATCATACTCGTGGCTTTTTCTTTTTGAATGTTTCGGGGTATCCCCAGGTAAACGGGGCCCTTGCGGCCGCTCCGGGCGGTGCGAAAGGCCATGCGCATGAACTCTTCGATGCGTTCGACACTTTCGATCCGTTTGCTCATCTTCGTAATCGGTCGGAACATATTCTCCTGATCGATTTCGTGAAAATTTGCCGGCCCTTTACCGTAATGCTTGGTATGGATATCCCCCAGGATCGCAATAACCGGTGAAGATTCGTTGTTGGCGCCGGCGATGCCGGTCACCATGTTGGTGACGCCGGGACCGCAGGTGGCGGTGCAGACGCCGGGGTTTCCGGTTGCGCGGGCGTAGCCGTCGGCCATGAAAGCGGCTCCCTGTTCATGCTGGGCGCGGACATAGGTAATCTCCGGGGTGCGATAAAGGACGTCCAGAAAATCCAGAATACTGCTGCCGATAACGCCGAAAACATGGCTGACCCCATCGGCCTTGAGGCAATCCACAATAATCTCGGCTCCGTTTTTAGGCTCTTTTTCGCTCATGACGCATCTCCCCTTCCAAAATTGATGCTTTCGTAAAAGTCTTAATTCGTCCCTTAGCGTCATTCCCGCGAATGCGGGAATCCAGTGTTTCCACCACGCTAAAGCGTGGCTGGATGCCTGTCTTCACAGGCATGACGAAATTTCGAATTTTTTTCGAGTCTGCCAAACTTTATAACGCACATTATAGGAAAAATCAGCCTCCTACAAATCCCGGTTTTTCCAATGCTTCCCGTGTCATCATCACGTCAATGATATAGGGTTTTTTGCTGCGCAATCCTTTTTTGACCGCCCGTTCCAGTTGATCCAGACTTTCAACGTGCGCACCATCTGCTTTAAACAGCCGCGCCATTTTATCAAATGGCGGATTGTCGTGGTCGCACATGAAACGGCATTCGTATTTCGTTTTCTGATAGGCCCGCACGTTGCCGAAGCCGAAATCGTTGAATACCACCGTGAGCACGTTGATCTTCTCCCGTACGGCGGTTTCCAGCTCCTGGGAGTTCAACAGAAAGGCGCCGTCGCCGTTCAAGCAGGCCACCGGCCGCTGCGGACAGGCGACCTTGACCCCCAGGGCCATTGGAAAGCTGGCCCCGACCGAGCCGAAATCATCTGGATAGTGATAGGTGTCGATCTCGACGATATCAAACTGCCGGCGCACGTGCTTGGCAAAATTGCCGCCATCCATGACAATGATCGTGTCCGGCGGCAATGTCTTTCTGAGCGTTCGGACAATCGCCTGGGGCTGAAGCGGGACTGCTTTAGGGTCAACTTCGGCATCCAGCTTTTTTCGGGCCGTCTTTTTGATTTCGCTGATGGTGTCTATTAAATTAAAATGAATATTTCTGGCCTTCACTTTTTTAACAAGGGCTTTGATGACCGGGCCCGGATCGCAGACCGCCCCGATTTTAACCGGATAGATGCGCCCGACCTCTTCCGGATCGTTCGTGACATGAATTATTTTAGCCTTTTGCGGTATGATATCATATGAATAGCGGGTGGACTGAAAATCAAACTTAACCCCCAGCGCCAGGATCAAATCGGCCTGTTGAATGCACCGGTTGCCGGCCTCGCCCCTGCTTCTGGCCACCATGCCTACCCCCAGCGGATGTGAAGCCGGAAATGCCCCCCAGGAATCCCTCAAAGTGCCCACCGGAATCCCGGCAGCTTCAGCCAGTTCCACCAGATCATGGCCGGCTCTCGACCAGAGCGTATCCACCCCGGCCAGGATAAAGGGAAACCGCGCCTTTTGGAGCAGGCCGACCATTTGATCGATGGTCTCTTCCGGACAGGTCGGCGGCGTCTGGGTACGATATCGGGAAGGACGGCTGCGCGGAAAGTTGACAGTTCCCTTTGAGGCATTATCCAGTATTGCCAGGTGAACCGGCCCTTTGCGGCCGGTTAAGGCGATGCGAAACGCCTTGCGCATCATCTCCGGGATTTTTTCGCTTTGCGGAACATATGCGCTCCATTTGGTGATGGGCTTAAAGACTCCGACCTGGTCGATCTCATGGAAGGAATCTTTTTCCAGCATTTTCTGGTCATGCACGCCGGTAATGGCGATGACAGGCGTCCCGGCCTTGTATGAGGCGGCAACACCGGCTACCAGGTTGACGGCGCCCGGTCCCACCGTTGACATGCATACACCCACCCCCCGGGTTGCCCGGGCGTACCCTTCGGCCATAAAGGCCGCCCCCTGTTCATGGCGGGTCATGATGGGACGGATCGGGCTCTGATAAATCTCATCCAGGATATCGATGATCTGGGACCCGGGGAGATGAAAGACATGTTGGATTCCTTCTTCCTTGAGAACCTCAACCACCGCTCCGGCGCCGGTCATTTTCATCATTTGTCCTTTCTATCCACAGTTGTATACGGTTGGATCAGAGCATCTCTCTCTTTCCATTCCCACTGGGTGTCGCGTAGTGGTTGGCCTCCATATAAACAGCATAAAAGTGAAAAACCGCTAACCGGTTTTTCACTTTCAGCTTACGAACATCCACCAACATGAGACAGATTTTATGTTGCCGGTGGAAATGAATTAATCGATCCCGTACGCTTTCTTGATCAGTTTGACCACATCCGGCGGCAGGCTTAACATGCTTTTGGCCCAGACATCCACATCATCGGGTCCGACGAAACCAACCTCTTTCTCTGATTTTGCCGCTGATTTAATGAATTCCGGATCATGGCAGGCCTTATAAAAGGCATCCTGCAACACCTTCAGACGATCCGCCGGAACCTTTGGCGGGGCTGCAAACGGTCTGCCGACGATGTTAAGCCCATTCAGCAGTTCCACCACCGTTTTGTTTTTTTCGTCTTTAATAATTTCCTTCAGCAGGGGAACTTTTTCAAAGCCGGCCGGTTGTTTTTTGCCGATGAGCACGACGCAGGTGCCGAACCCGCCGTCTACCACCGCCTTCAGGCTCTCAAACGACCCCCAGGTGCCGTCCATCTCCTTGCGCATAAGCGCCATCTCGGATTCGGCCCCGGAATAGCCGGTGGCAACCGTATAATTCGTCTGTCCCAGCATCTGATAAAATAAGAGCGGGGTGATATAGGATATGGCCCCCAGCCCGGTCGTCGCCAGTCGAACGTTATCCGCCTTCAGAACGTCGTCCAGATTTTTATAAATATCGGAACGCACCATGAAGCTGTAGATTTCTGAATTGGGAGAGCCCAGCCAGCTGAAGTTGGCAAAATCGAACTTGACCCCTTTCATCCCCACCAACTGGGTCAGGCCCACCGCCCGGTTAAAGGTGCCGATGGTCAATCCGTCCGGTTTTGACATGTAGAGGGCATTGGTTCCAATGACATGTCCGGCCCCCGGCACGTTTTTAACGATGATCGTGCTGCCGGGTAGATTTTTTTCCATATAGGCGCCGACCAGACGGGCCCAATAGTCATAGCCGCCCCCCGGTTTGGTGGCGACGATAATTTTAAGCACCTTGCCATCGTAAAAGGGTTTGGCATCACCTTGGGTTGTCGAAACAAATACAATCAGGATTGTAAGTAAAATTAAAAATACTTGTTTTTTCACGTTTCCTCCTCTTTGTATGGTTGTTATCGATTTATGGAATATCTAACGTATACCACGGCTTTCAACCCGATAAGTTTTCAATCAGATATCCCAGGACGCCGCCAAATAAAGACGCCTTCATAACCACGCCAAACGCAACATAAATTCCCACCCAGAGGCTGATGGTAAAAATAGTAATCGTTTTCAGGCTTTCACGACCAAAGAAATAAAGAAACATCACTGAAAACAGCGTAATTGAAACCCAGAATCCCAGCAGGATGGTCAGGGTAAAGAAAATGCCGACCCACATAATCATCGTCCATTCGCTGCGGGGGGTGGATTTCTGCTTGGTATCCGGCAGCACTTCCTTTCCGGTTTTGGCATCTTCGGCTTCAACCGCTTCTTCCCGGGATTTTGCGATGGTTTTCATTTTAATAAGCTGCCACAGAGAAATCACACCGCCGATGATGACGATCACCTGGGGCAGCAGCCGTGATTTGACCCCCCAGTTGGTGGACAAATAAAAGCCCATCACAAACACAAGGAAGATGAAAAGGGTGAAATAGAATTCCCCCGGTACGATTTTTATCTTTTTCTTTTTCAGCTTTTTTTCACGATGCTGATGCCATATGGAATAACCCAATGATGCAATCGACAGTATCAGCAGCCCCAAACACACCGGCCGCAATAGAAAGGCAAACCCCCAGGCGGCCAGAGACTTGTGCAGGTAATCCTCGGCCAGGCGGCCCAGGATGAAGCCCAGAATCATGGGCGGCCGGGAGTATTTCCATTTTTTCATACTGAAACCCAGCAGACCGGTAAACGCAACCAGAATAAAATCCTGCCAGTGCCCCCGGATCAGGAACGCGCCGATGCCGGCCAAAACCATAATCGGCGGAATCAGCAGACTGCCCCGGATATAAGCCAGTTTGCCCATCCATCCACTGATGGGATAAAGAGAAAGCGCACCAAAAATATTGGAAATAACCAGAACCCAGACCATCCCCCAGACAAGGTCCAGGTGGTCGGTGAGCATCTGCGGTCCGGGGGTAATCCCGAGTATCAGAAAAGCGCCCAGCAGCAATGCCATGCCGCTGCTGCCGGGAATGCCGAAGACGATCGTCGGCAGCAAAGCGCCACCCTCCTTGGCATTATTGGCGGTCTCCACGGCAATGACACCGCGGATATCACCCTTGCCGAAATTTTCATTGTTTTTACAGGTTTGCACGGCATGACCGTAACAGACCCAGGTGGCCACGTCTCCCCCGAGACCCGGAATAATACCGATGAAGGTGCCGATGACGGCGGTTCGCAGCGCCAACCACCAGTTTGTAAAAACAGCGACAGTCCCCTCCCAGAGCTGATACCAGGGCATTTTTACTTCACCTTTGGCGATCTGGCCGCCCCGACCCCGGGCGCCCAGGTCGATCATCTCGGCAAACGCAAACAACCCCAAAACAACGGTAACAATATGCAGACCGTCCCACAGCCATAGCTGGTCGAATGTGAAACGGCCGACGCCCGTGTGGGGGTTCAACCCCACCGTGCTCAGCAATAATCCCAGCATGGCCGACATGAACCCCTTGGGTATGGAATCGCGACTGAGAATGACCACAAACGTCAAGCCGAAAACGATCAGCATCAGAACTTCAGGGGAACCAAAGGCAATGGCGATCGGCCTTACCACCGGAATCAAAAGGGCCAGAACAAATGCACCGATAACACCCCCCAGACCGGATGCCGCCAACTGGGCGCCCATGGCTTGCCCGCCTTTTCCCATCTTGGTCATGGGAAACCCATCCACGATGGTGGCAACCGTCGGCCCCGTTCCGGGGATGGCAAACAGGATACCGGGGATGGACCCGCCGGTATGAACAACCGCGTGCATTGACAGGAGAAAAGCAAGGCCTGCAAAAGGTTCCCAGCCGAAAACAAATGGAATCAGGAGCGCCAGCGCCAGATTGCCGCCCAAACCCGGCACAGCGCCGAAAAAGTTTCCGATGAAGCACGCAACCAGCATCAAACCCAATACTTTCAGGCTGGTCGCCATCATCAATCCCTGCCAGATAGCTTCAAGCATTATCTTCGTCCCCTTTCGCTGTTAAAATTATTTGCCCCATCACCGCATGAATTCTTTATCAGCAACTGACATAACGAATAAACGGGTTCTATGAATATCGGCGTTTCTTAATTCGCTGGAGTGAAAAGTTTCTCGGAAATACAATTTAAAACACAGATTTTAAATTTCGGGCTCACCACACAACGCCCTATATATATACGAAACTCTAAAACGAGAATGATTGAATGCAGATGAAAAAGAATATCTGAAAAAAATTACGGCGGGTTATAGAGCCTTTCTGGAATGACCATAATGCCCACACTCCCACGCATTAATTACATTTCAGCTATAATGTGACTATTCATAACGAAACCCAAGATCATTTGTCAATAAAAATAAATTAAAACATATTTTCTTTGCCAACAATACAGCTTCTCATTTGATAAAAATCGAAGCTTGGTAACAAGGCAGCAGGCAGCCAGGGCCGAGGTAACTTCCGTCTCTTCAATGACGGCAATAGTCGCTGCATCCGACCTGATTGTCTCGCTGGTGGTTCCCGCTGCCGCCCGGCAGGTGGCAACCGAACTGGCTTCCGCACTCTCTGCTATTAAAAAAAAGCTTGTATTTTCTTGACGCAAATGCCATTTCACCGATGACTGCCGAGGAAATCCAGGTCACGCTTAAATCCCTGCCGGTGACCTTCATCGACGGCTGCATTATCGGCTCTTCGGCAAAATTAAGCCAGGATACCGTCCTGTATGTGTCCGGTCCGGATGCGGCAAAAATTGAACTGCTGGAAGCATGCGGCTTTACCGTAAGGACCCTTGGCCCGGAAATCGGTCAGGCTTCCGCCTTCAAGATCATATATGCCGGCCTGACCAAAGGGCTGCTGGTGGAATTGCTGGTGGGCGCAAAGCGTTTAAACCTGCTGGATCAATTGATCGAATGCTATGATGAACGTTTTCCGGGACTCGTTCAAAAAGTCGGCCGGGGGATCAGTGCCCTGCCGGTTCATGCCGGCCGTCGCGCCCAGGAAATGGCCGAGCTTGAACGGACGTTTGGACATTATGGGTTCACATCCGAGATGTCGCCGGCAACAAAAAAAGTTCTGGAGTCCATTGCAGCCATAGCGTCAGCAACTCCCACTGCAGACGGCACCCGCAAGGGAACCTTGGCGGATGCATTAACCCTTTTTGTTGACAAGGGCCTGCTCAGGAAAAGCAGCACCTGAAAAATTGGACTATCTGACAAAAGAAAGGGGATCTGAAGAACATGGCAACCGGTCAAACAAAAGGAGTGAAACGAAACCCCCAGTACGGCTCTGATGTGATTGTGGATTTGATGAAGGCCTTTGACATTGAATACGCCGCCTTCAACCCCGGTGCAACCTTTCGCGGGATTCACGATTCAATTTTAAATTACGGCGGTAATAAAAAGCCGGAGGTCATCTTCTGCTGCCACGAAGAGTATTCCGTTGCGATAGCCCATGGCTACGCCAAGGCTTCCGGCAAACCGATGGTGGCGATCACCCATAACATCGTCGGTCTGCAGCATGCCAGCATGGCCATTTTTAACGCCTGGTGCGACCGGGTGCCGGTAATCGTCCTGGGCGGAACCGGCCCCATGGACACCACCCGCCGCCGTCCCCGCATCGACTGGATCCACACCGCATTGGTCCAGGGGAATCAGGTTCGCGATTATGTCAAGTGGGATGATCAGCCCTTCAGCATCAAAAGTGTTCCGGACTCCTTTATCCGCGGGTATCGCATTGCCACAACAGAACCGAAAGCCCCTGTCTATATCTGCTACGACGCAGACATCCAGGAGGACGAACTGACCGAAACCATCCGAATCCCCGATGTAGAGCGGTATGCCCCGCCCGCCCCGCTCCAGGCAAGCCTTGAATCGTTGCAGCAGGCCGCCCGATTGCTGGTCAAAGCCAAAGCGCCGCTCATCATAGCAGACCATCTTGGCCGCAACCCCCGGACTGTTCCGGCATTGGTGGAACTGGCGGAACTATTGGCCATACCGGTTATCGACAAGGGCAACCGGTTTAATTTCCCCAATACGCACCCCTTGGACATCACCGGGGGATCAAAGGAATATTTGCAGAAGGCCGACGTAATCCTTGCACTGGATGTGCAGGATCTTTACGGATCGCTGGTCCAGGTGAACCGCACCACCCGTATCTGTGAATATGTCGTCAAGCCGTCGGCCCGCATTATTCATATTTCCCTGAACGATATGCTGATACACAGCTGGACGGATGATTACCATGCCCTCCAGGCTGTCGATATCCCCATCAGCGCGGATACCTCACTGGCGCTGCCGGAGCTGACCAGAATTTGCCGTCGATTGTTAAAAAAAGAGAGCAATGCCGCCGCTTCCATTTCATCCCGTTTTAAATCCATAAAAAAACACCACGACACCCTCAGAAAAAAGTGGTCATCCGCTGCCCAGCAAAACCCTGGGGATACCATCTCGACTGCGTTTCTGGCCCAGGAGCTGTGGTCGGTTATTAAAAAAGAAGACTGGGTCCTCGTTAACGGGGATGCCAGAAAATGGGCTCGAAAAATATGGGACTGGACCCGGCCCTATCAGTATATCGGCGGCAGCGGCGGCGCCGGTGTCGGTTATGGTTTAAGCGCCGCCATCGGCGCTGCCCTGGCCTATCGCGGCAGCGGTAAGATCTGCGTCGATATTCAGTCGGACGGGGATCTGCTCATGACCGCCAGTGCGCTGTATACCGCCGCTCATCATAAAATACCGCTCCTGATTGTAATGCACAATAATCAATCCTTTTATAATTCCGAAGAGCATAACATCCAGATTGCAAAATTCCGCTCACGACCGGTTGAAAACGCCGGTATTGGAACCCATGTGGACAACCCGGCCGTGGATTTCAGAAAAGTTGCCGAAGGCTTTGGCCTGTATGCCGCCGGTCCGATCCGTAAAGCGGAAGATTTGCGTCCGGCCCTTGAAAAAGCCCTGGCAGTCGTTAAAAATCAGAAATTGCCCGCCCTGGTGGATGTGATTTCAGCCCCACGTTGACAGTGGGGCGACTGATGTCGTTTCATAGGTGTCTTGTTATACGGTTGGCCGTTGATGCGGATTTTTGTGTACAATGTGGTAATTGCGCTCTGTACGGAAGTTGACATGCAACTTATTATTTGATAATTGATTTTAACCGGCCCCGAAGACATGCCCTTGAATCCGGGGTGTCATCATCTCGCGATATAAAAAATACGTTTTTTCTTGACATTGCAACAGACACTTCTTTATAGTCACAATATAGCTAATTTATAATTCAACCGGGTGGCTTTCCTCTCACCATGCTCTAAAGAGAGAGTTTTCAACAGTTTTTAATACTTCAATCACTGACATTTTTTCCAGCATGCGTTATTTGGTCACAGACTTGGTTTAAGCGCAGTAAAACTGAAAATAGTGTTCCTTATCCTGAAAGCAACGTCATTTTGACAAGTGAAGGAATTCACTGCCTGTTTATAGATAAAATTCTAATACCGGTCGATTTGTTCTTTTAGGCACCGCCGTCGGCTTTAGCTTCAATAGGGCATTTAGTTGCTGTTTCATAATCTCGGACAGGCTCTGAGGACGTGGCGCAAGCCGAATGAGCGTATGTAAGCATTTTTTACGAGGCTGACACGCACGACTGTCAGGTCTCAGATGGGGCTTTAAAACTACCCATCGTAACCTTATCGGCTAAAACAGGGTTACAGCGTCTATTTTTTAATTTTTAACAAGGAGGGTGAAATGAAAAAATGCTTTGGGTTTTTGATTGCGGTATTCTTTGTTGTTGGTGTAGTCGGTATCAGCGGTCTCGGTTCCATTTGTATAGCGGGTGATACAGGGCCGGTCCTGGCAATGGGAACACCCCTTGTGAAAGCTGATAAAAAAGCCAGCGTTGTCATTATGGGTTCGGGGTTTAAGCCCGGTGAGGAGCTTTCAATTCTTGTCACTGATGCAAACGGCTTGCAGACCGACATCGGTTATGCACTGAAACCGGTACCCAAGGCCGATAGCACCGGCACCTGGGCAACCACCTGGAATGCCGGACGATTTGTCAGTAGAAAGGTTATCGGGATCGGCCCATGCAAAATTACCGTTACAGATGCGGACTACAATCCCCTCGCCCACTCTGTTGTCTTTTTCCAGAAAGTAGAAAAAAAGGACAAGAAATAATAAATTCCAACAGGGTTCAACCAGGATAACAAATTGGGTTGCGCCTGCTTCTCAACGACACTGACGATGGCGGACACTTTCACGATTTTACGAATCTGCACATTATAAGTTCGGCCTTTTTATTCGATATCGTATCCGGCCATCACCTAAAAAAGGAAGCGTCTGACAGATTGGCGGTAATTTTTACGAAAATACTTAGGCATCGCCGTGTCAATCAACTGCTTCCTTTTTTTAGGTTCTGAAAACATGGATGGCGTTTCATTGGATATTTCGTATGCCTACTTTTTGATCTTCAATCAAAAATGCAGTCTATTTAAATTCACTTAAGGAGGCTCACATGAAAAAAACACTGATTCAGTTACTGTCGCTCTCTCTTGTTATCAGCCTGATTTCCCTGGCCGGTTGTGCGGCGATGAAGGCTAAAGATGGTAGCACCAGTGCAATGGCGGAGGATCAGGGCGACCTGGAACCGGTAGTGGTGGTGGCGACGCCCAACGTTGCCATGGACAAGAAGTCCGAAGTTATTCTGATGGGAACCGGATTTGATCCGGGTTCTGAAATCATCATTCTGATTACCGATGCAGACGGCGTCCTCACCGATATCGGATCGGAGTTGGAACCCGAGCCCAAAGCCGACGCCACCGGCACCTGGGGAACCACATGGAATGCCGGACGATATATCAGCAAAAAACTGATTAAGAAAGGCGCCTATGCCATCCAGGTCACAGACAGCGACTACAACCCGATAGCAATCACACCGGTGAATTTTTACGAAAAGCCGAAAAAAGACGATAAGAAGGATAAAAAATAATGATCGCGTTTAAGGACATGAGAGAATGGCTGAAACTGGTGGACGACATCGGTGAGTTGCAAGTCGTTGAAGGCGCCGATCCCAATCTGGAAATCGGAACCATGGTTCAAATTAACGGCCGTAACCAGGGCCCGGCGCTCTTGTTTGACAAGGTGAAGGGATACCCGCAAGGGTATCGAATTGTAACCAATTCGGTGGCCAATATTCGAACCGTCAACCTGACTTTCGGCCTGCCGGTTGAAAACAGCATCCGGCAAACAGTTGAAACCCTAAAGGCGAAAGCGGGCGAATGGGCGCTGGCCGCCAAGGATTTTCCCCATCAGGTGGTGGATACAGGCCCGGTTCTCGAAAATGTTGAAGAAGGGGCAAAGGTTGATCTGAATAAATTCCCGGTCCCGCTGTGGCACGAACATGACGGCGGCAAGTATATCGGCACCGGTGTCGGCGTCATCACCCGGGATCCGGACACCGGCGTCGTCAATATGGGAACCTACCGGGTCATGCAGCATGACGGCCAGCATGTCGGATTTTATATTTCACCCGGCAAGCACAGTCGAATCCACCGCGATAAATACTTCCAGAGGGGCGAGCCCTGTCCGGTGGTGATGGTGGTCGGGTTCGATCCGCTGAACTATATTCTCTCCGCCAGTGAAATCCCCACCGGCATTTATGAGTTGGACTATATGGGTGCCGCCAGAGGGGAACCGGTTAAGGTCATCAAAGGAAAAATCACCGGCCTGCCGTTTCCGGCAAATGCGGAAATCGTCCTGGAGGGAATTGCAAATCCCAAGGACCTCAAATTTGAAGGGCCGTTCGGTGAGTGGACCGGCACCTATGCCAGTAAAGGCCGGGAGGAGCCATTCATCAAGGTTGAGGCTTTATATTACCGCAACAACCCCATTCTTCTGGGTTCACCGCCATCCAAGGGCCTTGCCAGCGATCAGGGGTTCTGGCGAGCCATCTGGCGCTCGGCGCTGGTTTATAATGAAATCGAACGGGCCGGCATCCCGGAGGTCAGAGGGGTGTGGTGTCCGGCGTTTGGCGGTTCACGCCTGTTCACGGTGGTCTCCATCAAACAGAGCTACCCGGGCCATGCCACCGAAGCCGGTCATATTGCCTCCCAGACACGGGCCGGCGCTTACATCGGCCGGTATGTCGTTGTGGTGGATGAGGATATCAATCCCTACGATATGGAAGATGTCATGTGGGCCATCTGCACCCGCTCGGATCCCAAGGAAATGGATATCATCAAACGTTCCTGGAGCGGCCCGCTGGATCCCCGCATCCGTAAGCCGACCGATGATTATACCAATTCCCACGGCATTATCTATGCGGTCAAACCATATGAATGGATTAATGAATTTCCACCAACCTCATTAAACAGTGACGCCCTGCGACAAAAAGTGTTTGATAAATGGAGTCATCATTTTAAGGGAAAATGGAGTGACATATAAATGCTTTAGCAAGATATTCGTTCTCAATTCATACCTGTACCAACATTAAAGTAGGGAGGGGTAATGTATAAAAAAAATAAAATATTAATAAGGGTTGGTCTACTTCTGCTGGTTATAACTTTCTTTTTTGCTGCAAATAATGCGGAAGCAAAATTTCCTTCCAAAAACATAACATTCATTGTGCCGGTTACGCCTGGTGGCGGATTTGACACAGCGACGCGACTGTTGGTCCCCTACCTTGAAAAATATTTACCCGGACATCCGAATGTCATCGTTAAAAACATTCCCGGGGGAGAATGGAGTATCGGCATCAACAAAATGTACCGCTCAAAACCCGATGGCCATACGGTGTGTATCTTTAACATGCCGGGCAATGCAACCAGTCAGGTTTTAGGGAGTGCAAAGTTCGATTTAAATAAAGTGACCTGGATCGGCAATATCAGTGAAGTCGTCTATGTTACCGCACTTGCCAAAACCTCAAAATACAAAACACTCAAAGAACTTCAAAATGCCCCCGAAGTTACATCCGGTGTCGTGGGACTTGCATCCACGGCCGGACTGGGGACCATCATCGCCGCCGAAAGGATGGGGATTAAAATGAAACCCATCCCCACAGACGGCAGCGTCCAAGCGATTCTGGCAGCCATTCGCGGTGACGTGGATTGGGTTCAGTATCCCATTGAGACCTTGAAAAAATCTATTGTCGATTCCCAGGACCTGACGCCTGTCTGGGTGTTTTCCAAAAAACGTCTGGACCTGCTGCCGGATGTGCCGACCGTCGCAGAACTCGGCTATAAAGATCTCCTCGATATTGTTGCCATGTCGCGCCCGGTGGGTGCACCGCCCGATCTGCCCAAAGACATACTTAAAATCTGGGAAGATGCTTTTTCAAAAGCCGTAAACGATCCTGAATTCCAGCAAAAGATGATAAAAGCCAATCATACCCCCTCACCCATGACTTCTGAAGAAACGGCTCTCATGGTAAAACAGGGCGTGGAAGAAGTGGCAAAATATAAGAGTTTACTTGAACAATATATTAAGTAAAACAAGTTCAAGCTTAGGTTTTTGGATTCGGTAATTTCATGATGGACCCGGACCAAGACCGGTGTTGGTCCGGGTCTTTACGATTTAATCAGGAGATAAAACGTGTTTGAGTCTGCGCTACCTGCGTTACAGCTCATGTTGACCTGGCCCGCCCCCCTTTATTTGGTTTTAGGGACCATGCTGGGTATGCTCTTCGGCATATTGCCCGGACTGGGAGGCCCCCAAGCCCTGGCGCTGCTCCTCCCCATTACTTACGGAATGGATGTGAATTTCGCCGTCGTATTGATGGTGGGCGCCATGGCCGCAGTACCCTTCGGCGGCTCCATCCCGGCCATTCTCATCAACACCCCGGGTACCGGGCAAAGCGCGGCAACCTGTTTTGACGGGTTCCCCTTGACCCAGAAAGGAAAGGCCGGCATGGCGATCGGGGCTTCAGCTACCGCGTCATGCCTGGGCGCCATTTTCGGCGCGGTAGTCTTGACCGTGCTATTGCCGATAGGCCGTCAGGTTGTCCTCTTGTTTTCCTTTCCGGAATACTTCATGCTTGCCCTCATGGGCCTGAGCGTCATTGCCGTTGTGTCCAAAGGCTCGTTGTGGAAAGGCGTGATTGCCGCCTTTTTGGGATTGGCCTTTTCAACCTTTGGCTATGATCCGGTAACCGGATCGGCGCGCTATACTTTCGGCACCGATTATCTGTGGGACGGCATCAGCCTCGTCCCGGCTTTTATCGGTCTCTTCGCCATCGGGGAAGCCATGGAATTGATGATCAAAGGCGGACAAATCTCCAAGGTGCCCTATACGGGAAAAATAAGCGGCGTCGGCGAAGGGATCAAGTCGGTATTTCAGAATTTCGGTTTGTTTATCCGCTGTTCCATTATCGGCACCGTCATCGGCATCATTCCCGGTGTGGGCGGCGCCGTCTCCAATTTCCTGGCTTACGGCCATGCGGTCCAGTCTGCAAAAGATCCTGAAGCTTTCGGAAAAGGTGATATCCGCGGGGTGATTGCCCCCGAAGCCGGCAACAATTCCAAAGACGGCGGCGCCCTGGTGCCGACTTTGATCTTCGGCATCCCCGGCAGCATCGAAATGGCGGTGTTTCTGGGGGCCCTGATCGTTTTGGGTTTAGAGCCCGGACCGCGCATGATGATGGAAAACCCCGAAACCATTTTGGTCATGATATACATTCTGGTGGCGGGGAATATTTTAGTTTCGTTAGTTGGAATTTTCGGAGCGGGATATTTATGCCGGATTACCTATTTCCCGAATGCCCTGCTGGCGCCGATCATTTTTATGCTGGCGCTCATGGGGTCTTATCTGACCCACGGTCTGATTCAGGATGTCGTTCTCTCAATCGTATTCGGTGTGATTTCCCTGGCGATGAAACGGTTTGGGTTTTCCAAGATTGCGGTGGTGATTGCGCTTGTATTGGGGCGCCTGGCGCAGAAAACGTTTCATCAGACCCTCATGCTGTGGGGTTTTAAAGGTTTTTTTGTCCGCCCTATTTCACTGGGACTTTTTATCATTACGGTTGGCATGCTGGCCTTTCCCTATTTGAGTGCCTATTTAAAAAACCGGAAAGCATCGGCTTAAAGTTCGTTTAAATTTTTTCCAAAAGGTTCAAAAAATGACCGAAAACACGAAGCAAGAAACCAAATTTGTACTCAGCGATACCGTTCTTTTTGATCTTATTGTTTTGATTTTTTTCCTATTGATGGCAATTATGTCATTTGAATATAACCCCCGGGCGCGGTCCATACCGCTGGCCTTGGGCATCATCGGTTCCATTATGATTTTCCTACAGCTTCTGGCCGATGCGATACCCGGACTGAGACCCCGATTGCGATTCGTCGTCCAGGGCGGAATCCTGGGAACTGAAGACGATGCAAAGAACAAAAAAGGAGCAGTTGACGCTAAAAAAGCAAGCCAAGCACCCGGATCCGAAATAGAAAAATCGGCTCGTTATTGGTTGCAGGTAATGCGTTTGGTGCTGTGGCTGGTGGGTTTTGTCGTTCTGCTCACCCAGGTCAACTACCTGATTGCGGTCGGCGTGTTTATCATCTTGATAACAAAACTGGAGGCCAAAGAAACCTGGCGAAAATCCATCATCCTGGCGTTATGTATCGACGCCTCTTTTTATGTATTATTTGATTTGATCCTGCAGGCGCATCTATAGCGGATTCCATCAGTGGGGCTGATAGTCCGCGCCCACAATGTTATCAACCCGGCAATTAAAGGTGTCGGTCTTTCCGTCTCATTCAAACGAAACGCCAGACTTTTCCTGATAGTAATTCCAGATCTTGTGAAACTGATTCTCGCGCCAGATGCGGCCACAGGCGTCGTTTTCTTCAGCGCGCAACACGATCGGCTTTGCGCCCATTTTATACACATCCGCCAGCTTCTTGGCATTGTCTTCAAGATAAACGGATCCGAAAAAAACACCCTTGACGCTCTCCGCCACCACGACCGCTCCGTGCCCTCGGATAAGGGTTGCCCGCAGTGTTCCCAGGGCGGCGGCCACGCTATCCCCCTTTTCCTTGGTATTCACATGCCGGCAGTCATCATAGACCGAAACGCCGGCACTAAAAATAGCGCCGTGGTGCATCACCGGAACGTATTCGATGCCGGCGGCGCTCAGTGCCGTCGTCACCGGCGGATGAATGTGGGACACCGCCATGATGTCCGGCCGGTGCCGGTAGATGGAGGTGTGGATGTGCTTTTCAGACGGCAGCATATCCCCTTCTTTTAATGGATTGCCGTCCAGATCGGCTTTAATGATATCGTTGGGGGTTACTTTTTCCGGGCTGGCTTTACCCCCCCAGGCATTGATTAAAATGGTGTCGGTTCCCGGTATCCGGGCGCTGACATGTCCACTGAAATCAATCAGTCCCAAATATTCCAGCAACCGCACGCATGTGGCAACTTCAACTTTCAAAGCGTCCTCACTCATCAATACAACCTCCTCTTCGGAATTCATTATTAAATGCAATGATTTGAGTAAACGACTTAATCTCTGATATCCTGCAGAAACCATTCCGTGGGGATTTCTTTTCCCAACCCCTGTTGCCGGGCAAGCTCATAGACTTTTCCGGCAACCGCGTAAAACTGCGCACCCTGCAGATTCCCCCGTTCCGAATAGGTGATGTCGTCCGGCGTACGTCGACCTTTTTCCCCTGCAAGAATATCCTTTAAGTATATCACCCGCTCTGGAGCCATTTCCCGAACAACCCCCCGGGCATGGGAATGCTCCCTTTTGATGCCGCCTCCCATCCGGGGGGTGATATACCGCAGAAATTCATCCACAACCGGTTCTTCGCGGCCGAAGGGCGGCGTCGCATTGCCGAATCGCAGAAACCGGTCGATCTTGTTAAACGTGTCCCCATCAGGTCGTCCGCCGATGGATGTAATATGGGTACCTTTGCGTACATGTTTTCCCAAAACCACAGGTACGCTGGCATCGGTACAGCTGCAAAGAATGTCAACGCCTGTGTAGACATCTTCCGGATTGTCCAGGGCTAACGCTTCAATGCCGTATGCCTGCTCCATCTCGCGGGCATACGCCTCGCGGTTCTCCCGGGTGGGGCTGTACACTTTGAGTTTTTTTATTTTTCTGACCAGGCGGAACGATTCCATATGGCTTCTGGCCATGCCGCCGGAACCGAACATCCCGACTACTTCCGCATCTTCCCGGGCCATGTAGCGGACGCCCAATGCCGAATCCGCCCCCACACGCATATGTTGTAAATACCCGTCATTTAAGAGAGCCAGCGGTTCGCCGGTTTCAACCCGAAAAAGAAATATCAAACCGCAAAAGGTTCCGGGTTCCATGCAATACTTTTCCAGGGTGACGCTGCCGCCGTATTTTTTTTCATATGCAATGTCCGATTTCATCCGGATGGCGAAATACCCTTGGGCGGATCCGCCTTCCATGGTCCCCCAGCGATAGGTTTTGTCCGGATCGCTGGTGGGAATCTGGACATCAACCCGCGGCCGGCAGACGGCCTCACCCTGAATCATGCGCACGTAGGACGCTTCCAGGGCCTGGATGGTCAGATCCATTGTCAGGACACGCTTGACGTCATCGTTGTTTAAAAATAGCGTCATATCATCTGCCTATTTTATTTGCCTCAGGGGTCGGGGAGTTTTTCATAGCGTGTCTTGTCCGCCCGGGGATAGCCCCCCGTGGGAGTCGTAACCATCTTATCGAAGCTTAAGCGCACGGCAGCGATCCCGCTCGAGTCCCTTTAAACCAGTCCCAAAAGATTAGTTCCCACGACGACGATGATCGTCTCAGCCTGTTGCGGTTTAGCGCAAAGGTTAGGGGGCGTGTACAGGGCTCAGAAACTTTCAATTACGGCTCCCACGGGGGGCTATCCCCGGGCGGACTGTCGACAAACGGTGAGGGGACACCGGCTCGCCCCTTAGACTTCGCCATAAAACGCCGACCCCTCATTTACCTATGATTTCCTTGATCAGGTTCCCGTGCTTCTCCAACATGAATTTTTTGTATTCCGGCGACGTCTGCGCAATTTTGGGAAAATCCTCGCGATGCTCCAGAGGGATGCAGGCGTCGATGATGGCTCTGGAATTATAGAGCGCGTCGGTGAAGGTCAAGGGGTCCAGCCGGCTGCTCCAGTTTTTGCGCAGAATGTCGATGTCCACTTCCGGGTTGCAGCGGGTGCCCATGGCCCAGATCACATCATAAAGATAGGAAGGATCGATGTCTTCATCCACCACCACGGTGAAGCGGTTGACATATCCGGCCGGCGGCAGCTGGGAAGCCAGCAGGGCGGCCTGGCGCGAATGGCCGTAGTACTCCTGTTTGATCGATACGACGTTAAAGGTCCGGCCCGATCCGGCTTCGTGCACCCAGACGCCTTTAATGCTGGGGCAGTCGGCTTTTTCCAGCTTTTCCCATAAGCCGGCGGAGCGGATAAAGCAGCGTTCAAACAGGTGCGAATGGGGCGGCCGCTGGGATGCCGCGCAGGTCAAGATGGGATCGTTGCGGTGCAGGATCCGTTTCACCTTCATGACATGCTCCGTTTTTTTGGATCCGGCGTAATATCCATTCCACTCCCCGAAGGGGCCTTCCGGAACTTTTTCGTCCGGTGAGATCTCTCCTTCAATGATGATTTCAGCATTTGCAGGAAACGGCAGGCCGGTGTATTTGCCCTCGATAACGTCAATGGGTTCGCCGCTGATGCCGCCGGCAAAATCGAACTCGGACAGTTTCAGCGGGACCTGGTAGCGTGCGGCCACATACAGCAGGGGGTCGATGCCCACCACCACGATCACCGGGCAGGGCTTGCCGCTTTTCAGATATTTGTCCCGTTGAATCCGGCCCTGCTTGCCCTGGGAAATATAAACGGTCGCCCGGTCTTTGTCGATCACCTGAACCCGGTACGTTCCCACGTTCACCCAGCCTTCATCCGGGTCCCGGGTGATGACGCCGCAGGCAGTGCCGATGTAGCGTCCGCCGTCCAGTTCATGATGAATCGGCACGGGGAACTTCAGCAGGTCGATGGCATCCCCCTCCAGTTCATTTTCCATGACGGCACCCGTCCCGACGACCCGGGGCGGAATCGGAGACATCTCCTTCATCCTGGCGCGATAGGCCTGCAGCAAATCCATCCGCGAAATTTCACCGCTCACGTCAAGCCCCATTGCCAGCCCGAATCGGCGCGGCGATGCCAGCATGCCGTAAAGGCATTTGTACTCATCCGGATATCCGGGCACCTTGTTAAAGAGCAGGGCCGGAGAATCCACCGGTTTTTCACGATAGACCATCTCCGTAAGAGCGCCCATCTCCTTGTCCCAGTGGAGATGACTGATGGTTTTGAGCTCTCCCAGGGAATCAGTGATGGACAAAAATTCTCTCAAATCCTGGTATTTAATTTTCCGGCTCATAAAACTCCTTAGTGCTTCGATTCGCAATTTCAACGATGTATTATCAGGTACGCTCACGCCACTCGGCCTGCCTTCGACATGAGATCAAGCCGTATGTAGCTCATCGCCGAAGGCAGCACTTAGTCCTGAGCAAATAAATACGGTATCGTATTTATGAATCGAAGGACTTGACTGTTATTTTTTCCGGCTAAATTCCGGCGCGTCTTCAAATTGCTCCAGCGTATCCAGGCCCATGTACTTGAACATGCGGCTTTCAGCTGAAATAAATCGCACCGGGTTTTTGGGATCTGAATTAAAGTGTTGATGGACCGTATTGGGGGGGATGTATATCGAATCGCCCCGTTCCCATTCCCATTTCGACGGGGTTTCCTGGGCTTTCCAGTAGTAGGCGTCGCCCAGTTCAAAATCGACATCCCAGTGCAGCGAATAGCCGCTGCCTTCAAGGATAAACATGTATTCTTCCGCCATGTGACAATGTTTACCCGAGCGGCTGCCAGCCGGAATCAGCTGCATACAGATATCCAGCGTATTGGAAGCGGTTTCCATCTTTTCATTCACCAGATGCTTGATATGCCCCTGGGGGCAGAGTTCCCAGGGCATCTCGTCCGTGGTGATGATGGTTTTCTTTTCTTTAGTCTTCTCCCTTTTTACTTCCTCCAGTCGTTCCGTATAATAATTCGCCACCTCTTTTCGAATGGTCGCGTATTCTTTTTCGCCGTAACTCATCTGAAACCTCCCCTGGTGTGACATGATCATCGGTTAGGTGATACTGGGTTTGAAATCTTCGCAGCCGGGCACCGGTGTCTTGGGTTGCGGTTCGACGACTTCCTGAAAAAGCATATTCATGAAATGATAAAATGGCTTGGTTTTAAGGACCAGCATGCGCGCCAGTTTGTCTTTGCTTCTATTGAAATGCTGATGCACGGTGGAATTGGGAACAATGGCAATGTCGCCGGCCTTCCAATCCGCCCGTTTCCCGTCGTGAACATCAGAGCCCTCGCCATCCAGGATATAAAAAATGGCTTCATTTACATGTCCGTGTTTCTGAGAAATTCCTCCGGGCGTTAAGACAACCATATGGACAAAAATCGACTGGGCAATTTCATGGATAGGACTCAATATGGTACAGTTGAAATATTGCGGTCCTTTCGCAAATTTCAGATCTTTTGCTTTGGTGACTCTGGGAACACTGCGCAGTTTTTTGAGCTGTTCCGCCAGGCTGTATGTAAATCCGCTGATTGCCCGTACATACAGACGCTGTTTTTTATATACATTTTGCCCGGGAGCCCAGTCTTCACTAAACTCTTGCTTGCTGTCCTGTTCGGCCATTCTGTCACTCCTTTCTTAAATGAAATTTAACAAACTCCAGACACAGACCGGGTACTCCGGCTGCAGCCGGCAATCCGTTTTTTGGGGTTAAAATAAAAAATGATGGGACAATAGACCTGCAGAAAACAATCGTCCCAAGCGCTCATTCGGCCTTTCTTCCGCACCCCGTCATCCCACCATTAACATTTGAACGGATCGGGCTATTTTCCGCCGAAAATCGTTGGTCCCCATTTCTTTAACGTCTTGGCCTTGAGTTCCGGGCTTGATTCCGCCACTGCCGGAAATTTTTTGCGCCACTGGTAGGGACGGCATGCATCGATAATCGCTCTTGAATTCAACCCTTTCAGGTCCTCGGGAATACGGGGATCCAGCGGCCCGCTCCAGCAGCTGCGAATAATCTCAATGGACTCCGTCGGCTCGGAACGGGATGCAATCGCCCAGAGAACATCAAAGGTATTGGACGGGTCGATATCGTCATCCACCACAACGACATATCTTCCCAGATAGGCGCCGGCGTGGCACTGGGAGGTAATCAGCCCGGCCTGACGGGAGTGCCCCGGATAGGAATTTTTAATGGAGACGATATTAAACATTCTGCCCCCGCCGGCCTCATGACACCAGACGCCCTTTACGTTGGGAACACCGGCTTTTTCCAGTTCATCCCAGATCATGGCCGACTTGACGACGCATTTGCTGAAGGAATAATCCGACGGCGGCCTTCCGGGGCGGGCGCAGGTATGAATCGGGTTGTTGCGGTAATAGACGTTCTTCACCCGGATCACCGGTTCCATCCTGGCATCACTGGCATAATATCCGGACCACTCACCAAAGGGGCCTTCCAATTTTTCATCACCGGGGACCGCCTCACCCTCCAGAACGATTTCAGCATGCGCCGGTATGGGAAATCCGGTATATTCGGCTTTTACCAAATCGATGGGTTCCCCTTTAAAGCCGCCGGCATAATCGTATTCAGACAGGCCGTAAGGAACTTCGTTTCCCGAAGCCAGGAATAACAGCGGATCCTGTCCGACACACACAACCGCCGGGCAGGGTTTTTTCTTATCAAAATATTTCTGGCGCTGGAGATTCCCGTGTTTGCCCGGTGAAATGTAAAACCCGATCGTCTTTTCATCATGCACCATGACCCGGTAAGCGCCGAAATTGACCCAGCCTTCATCCGGGTCCTTGGTCATGGTCATGCAGCCCGTGCCGATATAGCGGCCGCCGTCCAGTTCATGATGGAGCGGTACCGGAAACTTGAGGACATTGACGTCATCGCCCCGGTCGATATTTTCAAAAATAGGGCCGTCTTTCACCATGCGGGGGGCGATGGGTTTAAAATCCTTCAGTTTGTTGCGATACGATTGAACCAGGTCGACACCGGTTTTTGCCGACGGCAGGTTCAGCGTCAGCGCCATTCTTTCCACCGAACAGGTGATGCCGAAAAGCGCCCGAAAGCCTTTGGAGTACCCCGGAACCTTGTCGAATAATACGGCCGGCGGGGTTCCCTTGCCTTCCTGGTAAATCAGCTCGGTAATGGCGCCCATTTCCAGGTCCCAACTGGCGCCGTCAACCTTTTTCAACTGGTCCATTTTTTCAACTTTTTTCAACCAATCTCTCAAATCCTTATATGCCATCTTCGGGTCTCCTTGTTATAGTCTTTTCTCTTCGGTTTCAATTTATAGACGAAGATTTCATTTAATTGACCGCCGCCTTCCGTTTCGGCCTTGCCGCCGGAACGCCTGCATTAAGGCGTTTTACAGAATCCATCGAGCAGGTAACCAAACTTTTCCCGCGTCTTCCGGGCTGTTTCAGGACTGGGCATATTTACCAGCGGAAACTGATCTTTCCATGAAAATGGGCGGGTTGCGTCTATAATGGCCCGGGAGTTGGTCAGCTGCCCTTTATGCTTATCTTCCGGAGAAATTCTCGGGTCCAGGTGGGTTGACCAGGCATTATGAATGATATCAATGGAGGTGGCCGGATCCGACCGCGAAACCACGGCCCACATCACCGCCTCAAGATCGGATGGATCGATGTCGTCATCCACCACAATGACATACTTGCCGGCATAGGCCCCCACATGGCATTGTGAGGCGACATGCCCCACCTGGGTGGCGTGCCCGCCGTAGCGCTGCTCAATGGCGACAGTCAGCAGCATGCGCGAACTGCCCACCTCATGACCCCAGACCGCTTTAATTCCGGAAAGGCCGCTGTTGAGCAGCTGCTGCTTCAGCAGTCCGGAGCGAACCACCGCCCGGTAGCGGGCGATTTCATCCGGCGGCCGGTTGGGGGGGCAGCCCAGAATAATGGGATTGTTGCGGTGATAAATCGCCTTGACGTCCAGGACCGGTTCTTCCCGGGCGCCGCTGGCATAATATCCGGTCCATTCCCCGAAGGGACCTTCCTGTTTTCTTTTACGCGGATCGATAAAGCCTTCCAGGGCGATTTCAGCATGGGCCGGTATCGGCAAGCCGGTCACCCTGCCCTTTATGACCGGATAGGGCTTGCCGCGGAAGCCCCCCGCCAGGTCGTACTCGCAAAGACCGTAGGGGATTTCATTGCAGGCCATGAGATAAAGGAACGGATCGCCGCCGACCACCACGACAACCGGCATGGGCTCATTCAGGGCCATGAATTTGTCCCGATGTACCCGGCCGTGTTTACCCGGTGAAATATAAAAACCCAGACTTTTTTCATCGTGAACCATCACCCGATAGGTTCCCAGGTTGATCCAGCCTTCATCCGGATCCCGGGTGATATCGTAACTCCCGGTGCCGATGTAACGGCCGCCGTCCTGTTCGTGCCAGAAGGGAGTCGGAAAGGAGAGGACATTGACACCATCGCCTTCCTGGATATTCTCCAGTATCGGGCCGTCTTTGACGACTTCATGGGGAATCGGCTTGACGGACTGATAGACTTCCGTAAAGGCGTTGGATAGTTCGACCCGGCTCGATTCAATCGGAAAGCCGAGGGTCATGTTCATGCGTCTGGCGCCGAAGAAATTGGTCAGGACGCGGTGCCCCCGGGGATAGTCGGGAATGTTGTCAAACAACGCAGCCGGCGCCGGATCTGAATGATGCAGCAATTCCGTCGCCATGCCGATATCCTCCTGCCAGCTGGCGCCGTCAACATCTTTGACTTCGTTCAGTTTGCGGGCTTCTTTAAGCCAGCCTCTCAGATCTTCATAGGGAATTTGGTGCTTCATATGTCTCCTTGCTATTTTTTGTTTTTTTCTCCCCATCGCTGGAACAAATTGTTATCGATATGAAAACAATCCAGAACCTTACCCACCAAGTGGTTGATCATGTCATCCAAGTTTTTGGGACGGTGATAAAACGTCATAAACGGCGGCATAATCATTCCCCTGAGCCGCTCGACCTTTGCCATTAAATCCAGATGGCCGGCATGCAGCGGCGCTTCTCTCGGGACCACCACCAGCCGGCGGCGCTCTTTCAGGGTCACATCCGCCGCACGGATCAGCAGATTGGTGTTATATGAATTGGCAAGCGCCGAAAGCGTCTTGATGGAGCATGGTACAATGGCCATGCCTCTGGTTCTGAAAGATCCGCTGGCAATGGACGCACCAATGTCGTCGAAGTCATGCACCTTATCAGCCAAGGCCTCCACATCTTTCAGCTGCCAGTCCGTTTCAAGACTGATGGTTCTTTTGGCTGAACCGGAAATCACCAGGTGGACTTCAAACTCGGATTCCGCCAGCACTTCCAGCAGCCGGATACCCAGAATGGCGCCTGATGCGCCCGACATTCCCACTACGATTCTTTCCATGCCACTCCCTTCTATAGATAAAAAGGTTCAGGGTTTACGGCTGAAAGTTCCAGGTTCACGGTTCCACGGTTCACGCATGGGTCCAGCGAATTCTTCCTTTCAACCTTGAACGGTGAACTGTGAACCTGGAACCGCTCATTCCATTGCGCAGCCACCCCATGAACACATGCAACTGTTATATAAATACTCCGGCACAAAATTCCCCAAAAGATCCCAGATCCTCGCACACATGGACGCCGCCAGCCTTTAACGCCGCGATCTTGCCCTGGGCGGTTCCGCTGGCCCCGTCGATGATGGCGCCGGCATGACCCATGCGGCGTCCGGGAGGAGCGGTCAATCCGGCAATAAAGCTCACCACCGGTTTGGTCATATTATCTTTGATAAACCGGGCGGCTTCTTCCTCTGCTGTCCCGCCGATTTCACCCACCATGACCACCCCTTTGGTTTCCAGATCTTTTTCAAAGGCCGTCAGACAATCGATCATCCCCGTTCCCACAACCGGGTCGCCGCCGATTCCGATACAGGTCGTCTGGCCGATCCCCTTCTGGGTCAGTTGATAGACGACCTCATAGGTCAAGGTTCCGGACCGCGACATGACCCCGATTGGGCCGCCGGGTTTATGGATGGGTCCCGGCATGATCCCGACTTTGGCTTCCCCGGGTGTGATGATCCCCGGTCCGTTCGGACCGATCAGGCGGGCCCGGGTTGACCGCAGATACGTCTTGACCCTTAACATATCCAATACCGGAATCCCTTCTGTGATGGCGACCACCAGATCAATCCCTGCATCAATCGCTTCAAAAATCGCATCGGCGGCAAATGCCGGCGGCACAAAAATCATGCTGCAATTTGCACCGGCTTCTTTAACGGCTTCCTTAACGGTATTAAAGACCGGTACATCGTCCATCTGCTGGCCCCCTTTACCGGGGGTAACGCCGGCCACCACCCGGGTGCCGTAGAGAATACACTGGCGGGCGTGAAACTGCCCTTCCCGGCCGGTAATTCCCTGGACAACCAGACGCGTTTCATTATTTACGAATATGCTCATGGTAACTGCCCTCGATGAATGGTTCACTTAGAAAAATTTTTGTTTGTTTTGCGGCCAGATATTACTCAAGAACCTCATTAACTAACTAATCGGAATGATGGAAGGATGGAATATTGGAACAATGGGTTTTATGGCATTTTATCAATTTAAAAAGCAGTCTTCAGTTTGCCCAATCATTCCAGTATTCCTGTATTCCAGAATCCCAGTCGATCCCTTTCAGCTGCGACCGGTTAAAGATCCCTTCCCTTTCGCTTCAGTCTCGTTCAAGCCCGGACGATTTCAGAAATCTTTTGGGCCGCATCCTTGAGATCTTTTGCGGAAATCAAGTCCAGGCCGGACTCGGCCAAGATTCTGCGCCCTTCTTCCACATTGGTGCCTTCCATCCGAACCACCACCGGCACCTGGATGCCCGTTTTTTTGGCAGCCTCAACAACCCCGGTGCTCAAAATGTCGCAGCGTAAGATGCCGCCAAAAATATTGACCAAAACGGCTTTTACGTTCTTATCGCTTAAAATGATGCGAAAACCGTTTGCCACCATCTCGGCGCTGGCACCGCCGCCGACATCCAGGAAATTGGCCGGTTCCGCCCCGGCAAGCTTGATAATATCCATGGTCGCCATTGCCAGACCGGCGCCGTTGACCATGTTCCCGACATTTCCATCCATTTTAATATAATTGATATTAAATTTGGACGCCTCGACCTCCAGGGGATCTTCTTCATCCAGATCCCGGTAAGCCAGCACATCTTTGTGTCGAAACAGACTGTTGTCATCAAAATTGATTTTGCCGTCCAGGGCAATCAGGGTTTCATCTTTGGTCAATACCAGCGGATTGATCTCAACCAGCGAACAATCGTAGCTGAAAAACAACCGGTAAAGGGCGTTCAGCATCGGGACAAACTGCTTCTGGGCTGCCGGGGAAAACTTCAGACCGAATGCTGCCTGGCGGCAGTGATGGGGTTGAATGCCCACCAGCGGATCAATGCTGATCTTAATGATTTTTTCCGGAGTTTTAGCGGCCACGGTCTCAATATCCATCCCGCCGGCTTCACTTAGCATCACGACAATTCGGGCGGATGAACGATCCGGTATGACACTGAGATACAGCTCTTTATCAATATGGAGCCCCTGCTCCACCAAAACTTGTTTAACTTTTTTCCCCCCAGGGCCGGTCTGATGGGTCACCAGATTCATCCCGATGATATCCCCAGCCAATTTTCCAACCTCGGCAAGGGAATGGGCCAGTTTGACCCCGCCGCCCTTTCCCCGGCCGCCGGCGTGGATCTGGGCCTTCACCACCACCGGCCATGCGCCGATTTCCCGGGCCGCCGCCTCCGCTTCAGCAGGGCTGAAGGCAACCCTCCCTTTGGGAACGGCAATGTTGAACTTTCTAAACAGTTCTTTTGCCTGATATTCATGTATCTTCATATATCCATCCTTTTTCGTGTCAATATAGCCGGCCTATTTAACATTAGCTATTGACCGAAAACCTCGGCTTTTGGTCATTTTGTCATTTCAAATTCGAATTTGTTTCGAGTTTCGCGCTTCGATATTCGGATTTTATGTACATAACCCTTCGTTCAGGCGCTATTTAGGCGTATCAATAATACCCTTTTCATGAAATTTCTTAAATTCTTCTTCCGAATACCCCAGAAACTCTGTGAAAACCTGATGGTTATGTTCGCCGATACAGGGGGAGGCCCGATCGATCTTGAATGGACTTTTTGACAGGGCAAAAGGCGGCCCCTCGGCATGGGTCCGGCCCACCACCGGATGATCCACAGGCGCGAAGATTCCCCGATGCGCCAGCTGCGGATCGGTAAACAGATCCGCGATGTTCTGCACAACCCCGGCCTTGACGCCATGGGTCTGCAATTGTGTAAAGGCCTCCTCGGCCGTCTGCCGCGAGGTCCATTCGGCAATTTCCTGATCGAGTTCTTCCTCATGCTGTTTTCGGGCTGTTACGGTTGCAAAGCGCGGGTCGGAAATAAGCGCTTCTTTTCCGATGACCCCGCAGATTCGGCTCCATTCCGCATCGCTGAACACGCTGATAACGCACCAGCGGTCGTCGCCTTTACAGGGAAAGATATTGTGGGGAGCCGCAAAGGCATGTCGGTTGCCGTCGCGTTCCATCACCCGATTGTTGACGGTATACTCCAGCAGCGACGGCATCATGAATTGCACACCGCCTTCGTACTGGGCCGAGTCGATCAACTGACCTTCCCCGGTGCGGCGTTTGTGTTCCAGCGCGGCGGTAACCGCAATGACGCCGTATCCCACCCCGATATGATCCACATAGGGTCCGTACAAAATAGACGGCTCGCGATCCTTATAGCCGGTCACATAGGTAAAGCCGCACAGCGACGACAGGTGCGACCCAAACCCCGGATGCTGGGCATGCGGCCCGGTCTGTCCCTGGTTGCAGGTGCTCAGCATGATGATATCCGGCTTGACCTTTTTCAGGTCTTCATACCCCAGCCCCAGCTTTGCCATTGTTCCCGGTGTGAAATTCTCGGTTACCACGTCCGCCCATTGTACCAGTTTCCTGGCAACGTCGATGGCGCCGGGGGCCTTTAAGTTAATGGTAATCGCCAGCTTATTGTTATTGCAGATGGCAAAGGAGCCGGAACGGTCCAACCCTGGTTTGTTGTCTTTGTAAGGCGGATAATTGGACCTGAAGCCATCCGGTCTGGCATAGGATTCCACATGGACGACCGTGGCGCCGTGATCGGCCATAAACTTGCCAATCAGCGGCCCTGCGGCAATCGCGGCGAACTCGGCAACTTTTATTCCATCAAATACACCCTTTTTCATGCTTTCGTCTCCTGCTGTTTATTCTTCTGCGATTTTTATGAAGCTCCCCGCAGCCCCGATAAACCGGGATCTTCGACAAGCTGCGGGGTATCAAAGCGGAATTGCGCCGTAGCTTTAACCCGCCTACGCTCAGTTGAGCTTCGGCGCGGTTCACCTCGCCTTTCATCCCTGCTGCAAGCAGCAGGGTATTCAGGCGAAGGCGAATAAATTAGATCACATTGGCCCGCATCAGGTTCAATACATCTTCACGGCTATAGCCCAGTTCAGCGTAAATCTCCTCGTTATGTTCCCCGATTAAGGGGGCTTTGCGCCAGAGGTCGCATGCCAGCGTTGAAAACTTCGTAAAAAATGAGGGATACGTAATTTTAGTCCCCAACTCTTCATGCTCGATTTCTTTCCAGAGCCCCCTGGATTTAAGCTGTTCGTCTTCCATGGTGTCCTGGGAGGTCGTAACCGGATACCCCAGCATGTCTTTTTCAAGGCAGGTATCGAAAAATTCTTTTTTGGTAACCCCTTTGAGAAATTCATTGTTGGCATCTTCGATCTGATCGATTTCCGCCTGGGTGACCGTTGCGATGTTGAATTTTTTCCAGTCTTTATTTTTTAAATAATCAGGAGCCCCCCCCTTGCTTTCCATCCATTCCGTCATCCGCATGTTGGTGCGGATGCCGGCCGGTCCGCCGTAAATAATATAATTCACATAACCGTCCTTACAGGGTTCAACGGCGCGCATTTTCGCGCCGGTGATGCTCCGGCCCGTGATGAAGACCCCTGCTCGGCCGGGGAGTTCTTTGTTATAATCATAGAAGGAAGGCGCAATCGAACAGGCCCACAGGACGCCGGCCTGGGCGGACACATCCACATGCTGCCCCTCCCCGCTAAGTCCGCGGTAATAGTACGCCATCATGGTGCCGGCGGCCGCATGCATACCGGTCCACATATAAGACTGCGGCAGGGTCACCCTGACCGGCGGCCGATCCGGGTCGCCCACCAGGGACATGAAGCCGCTCATGGCCATATAGATCAGATCAGATCCGTCATAATCCTTGTAAGGTCCGGTCCGTCCGAAGGGGGTAATGGAGCACATCACGAGTTTGGGATTGATTTTGCACAGATCTTCATAATCGAGGCCCAGCTTGGCCAGATAACCCGGTGCAAAGGTCTCAATCAGGATATCGGTATTCTCAATCAGCTTCTTTAAGATCTCCCGGCCGGTTTTTTTCTCGATATCAAGGGTAATCCCGCGCTTGTTGTGATTGTAAGAAAACCAGTAGAGGTTTTTTTCCGGATCCGGTATGTCTTTGTAATAGGGGCCGGCATTTCTGGATTCATCTCCGCCGGGTTTTTCGACTTTAATGACATCTGCACCCAAATCGCCTAAAATCTTGCCGCATAAAAACCCGAGCTGATTGGTAAAATCGAGAACCCGACAATTTTCCAGTAGTTTCTTTTTTTCTTCCATTTGGTTGTCCTCTGTTTTTTGAAAAAATTGAATGGACAGTCCCTGAAAAAAGAGCGTTCAGGTAAAACTAAATAGGAGCTGCAGGAATGTGCTTCAGTCCGCTATGACGGAGCAGACAAATTGTTCCATAACCAAAGATAAGCCACGCATCTCAGCCGAGACCTTTGCTAAACACCCCCTTTCGCTCAATTTCGGTGTCAGACTCAAATGTTTATCCTCGAAACACTGTATGTATTCCTGTGGTTATAATTTTCGCCTTCCTTGAACTTGAACAAAATTGAGCATTTTTCAAAGGTCTCGATTTACCGAAATGCGCGGTAGATTTATTCTTTTTCATTTCAAACCGGACGATTAAATGCCGGACTCAGAGAACCATTTGGCATAATCTTCCTGGTACGACTGGGCCAGTGCGATCTGTTCATCGGTAAACCAGTCTTTCAGTTTAACCAGCTCTATCGGGTAGCTGGCGCGCTCAAAGGCATCCTGGTACTGATAGGGAACCGTTGCGTCGATGCCGATGGCGCCCGAGAAGCGGATATTGCTCTGGGTCCATTGCTTTTCACCGGCCGAACTTCTTTCGGCCGGCTGGAAGGTCTGCCCCATGCCGCCCGGCGCCACCACCATGATGTCGTCCTGGGCATCCACGCGGGTGGACATTGCCCACATGATATCGTCCATGGAATACAAGTTGATGTCCGGATCGACCACCATGGCAAACCTGGCGCCCAGGGAGCAGGAGAGCGCCGCCGCCAGAATATTGCGCGGATAGCCTTCATCGCGCGCCCGGCGCTTCTTAACCTGAAACAAGACTCCGCCCCAGTCCGGAATGCACATGGGGATATGGGTGTCAATGCAGAAGCCGGGGCTGACCCGTTCGGCCAGTTCAAAAAAACAGGCTTCCCGGACCAGCACGTCGATATTGTGGTCATCATAGCTGTGGACGCACAGCGGGTCGTAAATCGGTTTCTGCTTTCGGTGGGTGATGCCCGTTACATTGAACTGCCAGGTGCGATAGGCCTTTCCGAAATAACCGGACCATTCCGGATGGAAGGGATAGACCCCCTGCATCTGATCTTTTTCAGCCAGCGGGCTTTCCCATAATTTCTTGGTGGTATCCAGGTAGCCCTCGATGACATATTCCGCTTCTGCAAGGGCATAGGCGTCGATGGTCTTGCACTTCACCACATCCATCGGAAATCCCTGCATGCGCGCGCCTATTCCCAACTCGTTGAATCCCCTGGGTATAATCGTGTACATGAAGCCGGCCCCGGCCATCAGGGTGGCGGCCGGCGGAATGCCGATATTGATGCTGAACGGAATCGGTTCCTTCTTATAGAAATGCGTAGCAATCTGGTCGGTGTGGGATCCCGGCGAAATCTGAAAAGTGGATTTGTCTTTCCAGTGCAAATCTTCGCGGAAACTCATGCGGTTATAAGAAATATGCCAGCCGCCCCAGAACTGTTTGGGGCCGGCCAGGGTTTTGCCGGCGCCCAGGGTCCGACCCGGGTCTTTGAGCGTATGCTGGATCATGGGAATGACCGGCCAGACGTCAATATTCTTATCGATGACAACTTCCTGGCAGGGTGCATCTGCAACGATCCGCGGCTCCAAAGGATTGAGAATGCCTTCATGAATCTTAAACTTCAATTCCTTGCGGTCCTTGCACCCGAACATTTTGGCCACAATTTTATCAGAGCCGAACACGTTGGTTGCCAGTCGCGCATTATCATACCCTTTGACTTTGTTGAACACCATGGGCGGGCCGCCGTCCATGCGCTTCTGCAAAGCCGTCATTTCGCATTTTGGATCAACCTCTCGATCTGTTTCCAAAACCAGACCGTCTTTTTTCAACCAATCAAGGGTTGATCTTAAGCTTCTGAGATGTTCATTTGCCATCGAATTGACCTCCTCTAATTGCATATTTTGTGATAAAAAAATGGGGGTTTTTCAAGTCCCTGCCAACAGATACGTATTTTTTAAAAAAAGAACATTGAAGTGGTTTTTATGGAAATTGACAACCAAAAGGCCATGCAGCATGTAACTACAAATTAGCTATTTTGTAACTATTGCCAAAGCCCTTTTAAAATGTCAAGGAAAATATCAGCCTGTCGGCGGTTTTTTAATATTTTGAAATGCCAGGATTAGGTCCGATCCCGATTCGTTTTAATGAAAGAAAAAATACTAAAGTCGGACTTAAAAAGCAATTTTTATTCTTTTATTTTTCCGCACAAACGTTTATCTAAAGACAGCTCTTCGCATAACAGGAATTTAAACCCGTTCATTGCCCGACAAACCATCGATTATAAGGAGATTCAAGATGCAAATTGATAGCGAACTGTCCCAAAAACTGGCCCTGGCCTGCAAGATACTGGTAATGACAGGACATGGAAACCTCACCATGGGACATATCACCGCGCGGCGTCCCGGCGACGAATTCCTGCATATGAACCCCCACGATCTGGGCCTGGAAGAGATGGGCCCCCAAGACATGATCATCATCGATTTCGAGGGCAACCAGCTTGCCGGCGCAGGACGCAAACATTCGGAATTCCCTATTCATACGGAAATTTATAAAAAACACCCCCATATCCATTGCATCATCCACACCCACCCCTTCTACTGCATCGCCTTATCGGCCGCCGGACACACCATTCAAACCATCAGTCATGAGGGCAGTCTGTTCAACAATCTTCCGGTTTTTAAAGAAACGTCGCTGCTGATACGTTCGTCTGAACTTGGGGGAAAAGTGGCGGACGCCCTGGCTGAACATCGCGCCCTTCTTTTGCAGAATCACGGTGTGGTCGTAGCGGGAACGTCCATTGAAGAAGCAACCGTTTATGCCGCCCTGCTGGAAAGAGCGGCACGGCTTCAGGTCACGGCATTGCAGATCGGATCTTTAACCGCCGCCCCCGACAAAGAATCGGCCGGCAAGGGCGAACAGGTTTTTTATTCAAAAAATATCCAGGAGTTCTGGAGCTACTATGTTCGAAAGCTGGCACACCCTTGAACCCTTGAAGCCTATCTTCCTTTGTTTATTATAGTGGTCCTCATGGCCATGTCAGCGTTTAGTGGCTCTGCCGTATGAAGTGCAAAGACGCTAAATCAGAAGCACGTCTCGGTTCAAGGCGGTAGCCGCAAATCCAAAACCCTCCGAATTTTTACTTATAGCTGCTGATCATGTGGCTTTTCTTGGATGACATGTTCACCTTATTTTGGGCAAGCTTCCTGCCGGTCTGATAGTGCTCGCCCTTGAGTGCCAGTTCAGCTTCATCCTCCAGTTCTTCATCCCACTGCCCGAGGGAATAGCCGTACCAGGGGTATTTTTTTTCGATTTTCGGCAGCCCGAGTTCTTCCCATATTTGCGCGGCGCGCTCCATATATTCTCTTTTGGGAAGCGATACCGGCGGAAAGGGTTTTTTTAACACCGCATTGATCAGCAGGGAGCTGTCATCGGCGCGTTCCTGGAAAATGACCTGGTCCTGAGTCATCCCCTTGAAATAATCAAATGGCGGGGCATGGCCTTTTTCCTGGCCCGTGATAATCTGAACATCCTTATGGGGTGTACAGCGATAACTGATCGCCCAGAGCAAAGCATCCGTGTCGTCTACGTTGATGTCCTCATCCACCGCCACCAAAATCTTGCCGACCCCCTGATGAAAGCCGGCCGCCAGCATCAACGCCCGCCAAGCCTCGGCCTCGGAAGGCGCGCGCATCTGGATAAATATGACCTTGCGCAGGTTGGTCATGTCTTCATGCATTTTGACGCGAACCACATTCTTGATGCCGGCCTGATCCCGCAGAAAATGCAGGAACATCGGATCGTAACCGACCTTTTTTATCACACTGCTTTCACTCGGCGTCACCTGACTGATAAAGGAGACATAGACCATATTTTTTCTATGGGTAATGGCGGTGACCGCCATGAACGGGCTGAGCTCCCGCGGGTGCATATGACCATGGGATTCGCCGAAGGGGCCTTCCGGTTCATAAAATTCGGTATTGACTTTTCCCTCAATGACCAGCTCGGCCTCGGCCGGTACCAGCAGGTCAACGGTCTTGCAACGGACCATATGAATCGGTTCGCCGGCCAGGGCCCCGGCGATGGCCATTTCATTGACGCCGTAAGGAACTTTCTGGACGGTGGCATAAGACATCACCGGCGGTCCGCCGATAACCAGGGCGGCATCCATGGGAAGCCCCTTTTCCTTATACTTTTCCATGTGCAGGGTAAAGTGCTGGCCGGGCTGATTGTAACAGCCGATTTTCCGGGGGCCTTTAATCTGACCGCGGTAGTTGCCCGAATTTTGGATGCCGGTATCAATGTCTTTTGTCATCCAATGGGAGCAGGTGGTATAGGGCGCATTATCAAAACCCGGCGTTGAAATCGGCACCGGCAGCATCCCCAGGCCGCCGCCGTCCGCATCCAGCGCCGCCCCCTGGTAAACCACATCCTGCACCGGGCCCGAGTCCACCACAACCGGCTCGATGGGGTTTAGCATGGCTTTCTCCCATTTGGAGACGATTTCCTCAACGCGGCACTGAAGCCCGGCCGCGTAGATCTCCGGATTGGAGGCCAGCACCCCCACAGCCACCGGGAAATCGTAATGCCGTCCTTTGGCGTCGGCCACATTCTCAAAAAGGAACCCTTTCCGCTGGGATTCCGGAAGATTGCTGCGAAACTGCCACCTCACCAGGGGATGCAGTTCCGTGTCTTTATTGATCTCCCGGGTGACCCTCACCAGGAGCCCTTTTTTCTCCAATAGCTGAAGGTGTTCGCCTAAATTTGTATATCTTCTCGTGGCCATCGCGCCTCCTTATTCGAACCAAAGCAATCTAAAATGTACCTGCAGTCTCTACCGCTGGCGGTAATCCACATTATTTTGCACCAAGGTCTACCGGTTTATTGTGAATAAAAAAAGCAATCATAACCAGTGTAACGGCGGCAAACCCGGCTATGACATATACCGGTACGCTGAACCCGAAACTGTCCAAAATCATCCCCACAGACACTGAACCGACCAGGTAGCCGGAATCGGCAAAAATACGGTTGATACCGATCAGTTTCCCCACCGAACCCGGTGAGGCGATATCGGTAATGAGAATATTCGGCATGCTGTTGATGATCGCCCCGGTTCCCACCAGGATACAGGCAATCAGTAAGGGGTTCAACCCCTCGGGCAATAATAATGCAGCGGCCGCCAATGCAGATACGATGACAGCCGGCATGAGAACCGCCTTGCGTCCGTAGCGGTCCGCCAGATGGCCGGAAACAAATATACTGATCATTGCGACCATTCCGGTCAGGGAAATATAAAAGCCCAGCGCTTCCGTGCTGATGTGAAACACATCTTTGGCATAAAACGGGATCAGGTTGTGCCGTAGGCCGCTGCGATAAAAAAACACGAAAATGCTGAGACCAAAAACTGGAATAAGCCGGAGGATTTCCGCTCCAAAACCAAGCGGCAATAAATTATTTTTTTTGCTGCCCGGTTCTTTGATTGTATTGGCAGTAGTCGATTTTAAAGATGGAACCGTCAGAACGATCATGACCATGGACAGCCCGATAAAGGCGGCATTAACGATAAAAGGGAGGCGCCAGTTGTGCAACCCGGATAAAAATCCGGCAAAGACCGGTGCAATGATACCGCCGGCATTATGGATCACGTTGTTCATGCTCATCATCATGGCTTTGCTGTTGGCGCCGGCCAGTTCGGACAAGACCACCAGGATGGTGATGGTACAGAGGATAGAACTGGTACCGATGAATATGCGTGACAATATGAGCTGGTAAATTGAATGGGAAAAACTCATCAGCAGGAGTCCGGTTACGCTCAGAGCGCCGCTGAAGAGCAACATTTTCTTTTTATCGAACCGGTCAACCAGATATCCGCTGGGAAAGGCCAGCACCAGGCGGATGATGCCGATGCTGGCGACAAAAAAGGAAATTTCGGAATAAGACGCCTGCAACTCGTCTCGGATGAGGGGAAGCACGGGGAGAACCGCATGCAGGGGCATAATCATGAAAAAGCTGAATATATAAATCGGAAGGGCTTTCTTTCTCAAAGCGGTTTCCTTTTTGCTTTCCCCTGCTGCTTTTACCCTGTTCAATCTTTTCGAAAAGGTTTGGCCAACAACTCCAATACCCTGAAGTCAAAGAAATTACTGGCATGCGCCGGCAGACACACAATGGCGCAATCAGATCCCCTCCCCTTTGCAGAGGTTCCGCCTACGGCGATGGTATTTTCAATGGGAATCGCGCCCCCGTCTGCCGCCATAATCGCGCATTCAACGGCAACTTTTATACCGGTGCCGAAAAGGGTCCGCAGACAATCGGCCAGCAGTTCTGTATGGGAAATACCCGAAAACTTCTGACTGATGCTACGCTCCAATCCTGATAGAACATGGGTTTGCCGGATTACCGCACAGCCCATCGCTTCCAGCTCCTTCAGAATTTCACGATCGAAATCCCACACACCCGGTTTGCTCCGGCCGGGGTGAGAAGAGACAACCACCAGGTTGGATTCTGCTGCCATTCTTTTTGCAAATTTTAGACCGGTGGCGCCCCGGGAACTTGCCACCACGACGCTTTTGATATCGCCTTCCTGCAATCGTTCGTATACGATATCAATAACGGCCTCGGTATTTTCACTCCCGCCGCGTTCAAAATAAACTGTCTGTTTTTTTAACCATGGTGTGCTCCTTGAAATTTATGTTTTTTTTCGGTTCTTTTTCCAATTAATTGATTGAAGGTGTCAAGGATTCGAGGGGCCAAGGGTTCAAGTGATCACGGTTTGGAGGCTCTCCACCTTTTCTTGCAATCTCTATTTATTCTTTCAAGCATTATAGATTCCCGGCATTCAAGCCTCATAGCTTTCTTCTCTTCACTTGAACCCTGAATCCTCGGCCCCTTGCATCCTTAACTAAACGAGGGGTCGGGGAGTTTTTCAAACGTTGTCCTGTCAGCCCGGAGACAGCCCCCGTGGGATCCATAACCATCTTATCGAGGCATGACCGCACGGCAGCGATCCCGTTCAAGTTCCATTGAACCAG